>NZ_JAAGPC010000195.1:0-15992 GCF_017104595.1 Burkholderia sp. Tr-20390
GATCTGGCCACCGCGCAGCGCGGCTTCCCGCTCGCCGACGCGCCCGTGTCGGGCGGCACGGGCGGTGCGCAGGCCGGTACGCTGACCTTCATGGTCGGCGCGGACGCCGCGCTGTTCGAGCGCATCCGCCCCGTGCTGCTCGACATGGGCAAGAACGTCGTGCAGTGCGGCGGCACGGGCACCGGGCAGATCGCGAAGATCTGCAACAACCTGCTGCTCGGGATCTCGATGATGGGCGTATCGGAAGCGATGGCGCTCGGCGCGGCGCTCGGGATCGATCCGGCCGTGCTGGCCGGCATCATCAATACGTCGACCGGCCGCTGCTGGAGTTCGGACGCGTACAACCCGTATCCGGGCGTGAGCGACACCGCGCCGGCCGCGCGCGGCTATGCGGGCGGGTTCGCGGCGAACCTGATGCTGAAGGATCTCGGGCTCGCGACCGAAGCGGCGCGCAGCGCGCACCAGCCGGTGTGGATGGGCGCGCTCGCGCAGCAGCTCTATCAGTCGATGAGCCAGCAAGGGCTCGGCACGCTCGACTTCTCCGCGTGCGTGAAGCTGTACGAGGCGCAGCCGGCGTAACCGCCGCCGCCTGCACCGGACGTGCGTCGACCCGCGATGTGCCTGAACGGCATCGCGGGTCGTTTTGCATGCGGGGGAAGGAAAACGTGCGGCACGGACGCGGCGTCAACGCCGCCGGTCGCTCAACCGCGCGGGTTCGACGCCGTCTCGAAGGTCGGATGGCACTCGAACGCGAGTTCGGAGCGCGCGCCGACCCGGCTGCCGCTGGTCAGCGATTCCTGCTTCATGCTCGCGCGCATGCCGCGCTGCGTGCAGTAGTTGGTGGCTTCGTCGACGGCCTTCGTATGGGCATCGGCCCACGTCGTCGACACGCCGACCGTGCGCGTCGTCACGGTAAACACGTTCGGGTTCGACGTCGCGGTCACGTCGGAAGCGGTCGAACACGCGGCGAGCAAGCATACGGCAGCCGCGACGGTCAACCATCGCAAGGTTCGAAAGGAAACTGGAATGGACATGGGGGGCAGGCGCGCGCCGTTCGACGCGCATTGAGCAACATAGGCGACAGTATGCCTGCTCGATCGCCGGAGATCATGCCCCTTTCAGTGAACACATTGTTTCGAATGGTTAAACGATGATGAAAATGGGGCAATATTTCCGCCCCCGTTCCGGGCCAGATCGCGTCAGCGGGTAGTTTTGCCCGGTTGCCCGGTTGCCCGGTTGCCCGGTTGCCCGGTTGCCCGGTTGCCCGGTTGCCGGTTGCTGGTTGCTGGTTGCTGGTTGCTGGTTGCTGGTTGCTGGTTGCTGGTTGCTGGTTGCCCGCAGCCCGTTGCCCGTTGCCTGGCGGCCGATCAGTGTGCAACTTCCTGCCGGATTCGTGCCGACGCCTCCGCCAGGTTCCGCCACGCCGGCTGCCCCGGCGCGTAGCGCGCGCGGATATACGCGGCCAGCTCGGCCATCTGCCGGTCGTCAAATGCATCGCCGAAGCCCGGCATGTAGCCGAGTTCGCCGGTGGCCGGCTGGTCGATCCCGTGATGCAGCACGCGCAGCAGGTTGTCCGGCGCGGCTTGGCTGACGCTCGTGTTGAGCCCCATCAGCGGGCGTACGCCGAAATGCCCAACGCCGCCCGATTCCGCATGACACACCGCACACGCGGCGTCGAACGCCCGGCGACCGTTCTCGAGGCCGAGCGTCGTGACGGCTTCCGCGCCGCGCGCCTGCCGGGCGGCCGCGTCGGCGACGGCCGCTGCGTCGACGGGCGGCGACAGCGATGCGAGATAGTGTGCGATCGCCTGGACGTCGGCCTCCGGCAGCGCCGCGAGCCCCGCGACGACGGGCGCCATCGGCCCGGCCGCGACGCCATGCTGCGCGGAAAAGCCCGTGCGCAGGTAGTCGAACAGCGCACCTTCGGTCCACGGCACCGGCGAAGCCGGCGACGCGACGAGCGGCGGCGCGACCCAGCCCTCGGCCTCGCCGCCCGACAGGTACGCAACACCGCCCTTCTCCGCACCCAGCGCATTGCGCGGCGTATGGCACGCGCCGCAGTGCCCGGCGCCGTCGACCAGATACTTGCCGCGATTCCACGTCGCGGAGCGTGCCGGGTCCGGCGCGAACGGCCGCGCATCGTGAAACAGCCAGTTCCACCCGGCGACGAGGCGCCGCTGGTCGAGCGGAAACGGCAGCTTCGTCTTCGGCGGCACGTGCTTCACCGGCGGCTGCGACATCAGGTACGCATAGAGCGCGAGCAGGTCGGGTTCGCTCAGCTTCGCGAACGCCGTGTACGGGAACGCGGGGTACAGGTGCGTGCCGTCGCGCGAGATGCCTTCGCGCATCGCGCGCGCGAACGCCGGATACGACCACGTGCCGATGCCGGTGTCCGGATCGGGCGTGAGGTTCGTCGTGTAGATCGTGCCGAACGGCGTATCGAGCGCGAGCCCGCCCGCGTTGGTCGCGCCGCCGGGCGCCGTGTGGCACACCGCGCAGTCGCCGGCGAGTGCGACCAGGCGGCCGCGCTCGAGCGTCGCCGCGCTCCACATCGCACCGTCCGCGCCGCCGGGCGCAACGGGTGCGATCGACGTGGGGCCCGGCAGGATCGCGCAGGCCAGGCCGATCAGCCCGCCGACCACCCCGCCCACGCCGCCGCCGGCCAGCCAGCGGCGCCAGCGCGATGCGCGACGCGGGTCGCTGCGCCCCGCTTCCGCGGAATCGGCCGGCACCGGTCGCGCAAGCGCCGCGCGAATGCGCTCGGCATCGAACGGCGGTGCGCGAAACCGCACGCCCGTCGCGTCGTACAGTGCGTTCGCGATCGCCGCCGCCGCGGGCGCCGCCGCCTGCTCGATCCGGCGCGCATCGTACCGTGACAGCGCGCCGTGCGTGCGATGGGCCGTGTCCGTGTCGTCGGACGCAATCAGTTCATGAGCGATCGCATCCGGCTGCGCACCCATGCCGGTTTCGTCGTGCGCGGGCCGCGCGGACAGGCGCGCGCCCATCACGCGCGAAATCGCCGCCTCGATCTGCCATGCGGGCAAGCCGGCCATCGACGCGTCGCCCGGTGTGCCGGCACCCTGCCCAGCCACGACGCGCCGCACCGCGACGTCGCCCGTCGCGCGGTCGACGTCGAGATCGACGACCCATGCGGACCAGCGCGCATCGCCGTCGCCTGTCGCGTCGGCAGCCGATGGTGTGTTGCCGGAAGACGCTCCAGCGCCATCGAAAGCGAAGCCGCGCCCGCTCAGGCGCGCATGGGCATCCGGGGCGACCGCGGCCGGCGCGCCCCATGCCGCACGCTCGCTGACCATCCGGATGATCTCGCGCGGCCCGGCGTCCCGCGCCGCGTCGAGATGCTGCAGGCGCAACGCGACCGGATCGCGCCGCAACGCGCCCGCGAGTTCGTCGACGAAGGATTCGCGCGCGAACACGTGCGCGTGTCCGGGAATCGCGTGACCGGCATCGGCGAGTTCGATCGACGTCTGCGCGTGCCGGTAGACGAACGGCTCGGCCGGGCCGGTATCCGCGCGCTCGGTCTGCGCACCGTGCGGCGCGTGACGATCGTCGGTGGCCGCCTGCGCGCGATAGCGCCAGGTCGTCATCCGCCCGTCGGCCGCGATCCGCGTTTCGACGTCGAGCGATACCTGCGCGTCTGCCTGCGCATTGCCGATCGGCCAGGTGTAGCGCGCGCGGTGTGCGCGCAATGCATCGGTGCCGGCTGCATCGCGCGGCTCGGGATCCGTCACGCGCGCCGACTCGACGGGCAAACCCGCGTCAGGCTTCATCGCCGCCTCGCAGGTAGCGTGCCGCGCGATGCACGGCCCGGATGATTTCCAGGTGCGTGCCGCAGCGGCACAGATTGAAGCGCAACGCATCGCGGATCGCCGCATCGTCCGGCGCGGGATGGCGGTCGAGCAGCGCCTTCGTGCTCATGATCATCCCGTTCAGGCAATAGCCGCACTGCGCGGCCTGCTCGTCGATGAACGCGCGCTGGATCGGATGCGGCGCGTCGTGCGACCCGAGCCCTTCCAGCGTCGTGACGTCGCGCCCGTGCGCGGCGGCGGCGGGCACGACGCACGAACGCGTGGCCTGCCCGTCGACCAGCACCGTGCATGCGCCGCACTGCCCGAGCCCGCAGCCGTACTTCGGGCCATTGAGCGCGCAGTCGTTGCGCAGGACCAGCAGCAGCGGCGCGTCGGGCGCGGCCTCGACGAAGGTGTGCGGCGTGCCGTTCACGCGAAACGCCAGCGGCCGCGACGGGGAAGCGGGATGGGACATGAAGGGATCCGGAATGCGGCGGGCGACCGGCAGCGTGCACTGCCGCCGGCGCGCGCCTGACATATAACACGCCGAAAAACACATGGCCCGGCACATCGGCGCTCGCGACGCCGACGGCGCAGCACCGGCCGGCGCGGGCACCGCGTACGCGTCAGGCCACGGCCGCGACGCTGTTGCGCGACGGCGAGACGAGCGGCACGTCGAACACGTCGTAGCCGAACACCCACGACGGATCCTCGTTCGTGCGCAGCCACGTGTTGTTGTGCGACACGAGCTGCACCTTCGACGCACGCGCCGCGCGATTCGCCTCGTACAGCGCGAACGCACCCGCGTAGTCGCTGACGCCGACTTCATCGAGGCAGCGCGCGAGCATCGCCGCATCCTCGATCGCCATCGCCGCGCCCTGCGCCATGTGCGGTTTCATCGGATGGCACGCGTCGCCGAGCAGCACGAGGCGGCCGCGGCTCCACAACGGCAGCGGATCGCGCTCGAGCAGCGGCCACTTGGTGATCGACGGCGACACGTCGATCAGGTGCTGGATGTCGGCATGGAAACCCGCGAACGCCTCGCGCATTTCGTCGCGGCTGCTGTCGACCATCGACACGCCTTCGGGCCATTCGGCCTGCGGCACACCGGTCACGTAGTAATACTCGTCACGCTTCTCGGTCACGTAGTAGACCATCATGTGGCGATCCTCCGACCACCACTTCACGCACATGTCGTACGGCTTGTTGCCGAGCAGCGACGCCGGGAACACCGCGCGGTGCGCGACGTAGCCCGTATAGCGCGGCGGTTCCGCGCCGAGCAGGTGCTCGCGGATCCGCGAATTCACGCCGTCCGCGCCGATCACGATGTCGGCCGTCTCGACGCTGCCGTCGGTGAACGTCAGGCGCACCGCGTCGCCGGTGTCCTCCACCGCCGCGAGCCGCTTGCCGAAGCGGATCGTGCCGGGCGTCACCGCCTGCGTCATCAATGCATGGAAATCGCCGCGATGCACGGTCAGGTAGCTCGCGCCGTAGGCGTTGCGCGCGTAGTCGCCGAGCGGGATCTGCGCGAGCACGTCGGCCGTCTGCCAGTCGCGGCTGTACCAGTAATCCGGATGCGAACCCATCGTCTCCAGCGCGTCCTCGCAGCCGATGCGCCGCATGATCTTCATCACGTTCGGGCCGAGGTGGATGCCCGCGCCGAGGCGCGAGAACGCCGGCGCCTGCTCGTACAGCGCGACGTCGTAGCCGCCGCGCTGCAGCAGCGCCGCGGCGGCCGTGCCGCCGAGACCGGCGCCGATGATTGCGATACGGGGTGTGCTCATGCGGATCTCCTGATCGTGGGCCCGTGGCCGAACGCGGCGCGAGAACGGGCGGATTGAATGGCGTTTATGTAGCGTACACACTCAATTTATTCAGGACAAGCGGATTGTCGCCAGCGGCAACGGCATTCGGGAAAACACCAATAATTCCATGAATACCCCCACAAAAAAGCGATAAACGCAAGATCGACGTCATTTTGATCCATTGCCATTTTCAAATGTACACACTAGACTTTGCTCGACATCCGGCGATCCCGCACCCGCGTGCCGCCCCACCCTTACCGACACGGAGCCTTCCGTCATGAGCAAGACCTACCGCATCGGCCAGATCGTGCCGAGTTCCAACACGACGATGGAAACCGAGATTCCCGCGATGCTGCGGCTGCGCGAAGCGATCCGCCCCGAGCGCTTCACGTATCACTCGAGCCGGATGCGGATGAAGAAGGTCGTCAAGGAAGAACTCGCGGCGATGGACGCCGAATCCGACCGCTGCGCGGTGGAACTGAGCGATGCACGCGTCGACGTGCTCGGCTACGCGTGCCTGGTCGCGATCATGGCGATGGGGCACGGCTATCACCGCGTGTCGCAGGCGCGCCTGACGAAGCACACGGCGGACAACGGCGCGCAGGCGCCGGTGCTGACGAGTGCGGGCGCGCTCGTCGACGCATTGAAGGTGATCGGCGCGAAGCGGATCGTCGTCGTCGCGCCGTATATGCTGCCGCTGACCGAACTCGTGGTCGACTACATCCGCAACGAAGGCTTTGACGTGCTTGCGTACCGCGCGCTGGAGATCCCCGACAACCTCGACGTCGGCCGCCACGACCCGGCGCGCCTGCCCGACATCGTGAAGACGCTGCCGTACCAGGACGCCGATGCAATCGTGCTGTCTGCCTGCGTGCAGATGCCGTCGCTGCCGGCCGTCGCGAAGGTCGAGGCGATGACGGGCAAGCCCGTGATCACGGCCGCGATCGCGACGACCTACGCGATGCTGCGCGAGCTCGACCTCGAACCGATCGTGCCCGGCGCCGGCGCGCTGCTGTCCGGCGCGTACTGAGCGCGGCCCTTTCGACGGAGTCCCTTCATGCCCTCGACTTTCCTGTATGGCGCGAACATTCGCGCGAACGGCATCCGCCAGCACTACCTGCGCTACGGCGGCGCGACCGGCGCGCGCGCCTCGCGCCCGGCGATCGTGCTGATTCCCGGCATCACGAGCCCCGCGATCACGTGGGGTTTCGTCGGCGAAGTATTCGGCGCGGCGTTCGATACCTACGTGCTCGACGTGCGCGGCCGCGGGCTGTCCGACGCGTCGCCGTCGCTCGACTACCGCCTCGATGCGCAGGCCGACGACGTCGCGGCGCTCGTCGCCGCGCTCGGCCTGCCGCGCACCAGCCTCGTCGGCCATTCGATGGGCGCGCGAATCGCCGCGCGCGCCACGCGGCGCGGCATCCACGGGCTCGAATCGGTCGTGCTCGTCGATCCGCCCGTGTCGGGCCCGAACCGCCGCGACTATCCGGGCAAGCTGCCGTGGTACATCGACTCGATGGCGCTCGCATGCGCCGGCACCGACGCCGAAGGCATGCGCGCGTTCTGCCCGACCTGGACCGACGCCGAGCTGCGGTTGCGCGCCGAATGGCTGCATACCTGCGACGAGCGCGCGGTGCGCGCGTCGTACGAAGGCTTTCATACCGACGATTTCCACGCGGACGCCGCGCAACTGGCCGTGCCGTCGCTGCTGATCACGGCCGAGCGCGGCGACGTGGTGCGCGATGACGACGTCGCCGAACTGCAGCGCGCAACGCCGTCGATGCGGCACGTGCGCGTGCCCGACGCCGGCCACATGATTCCGTGGGACAACGCAGCGGGCTTCTACGCGGCGTTCGGCGACTTCCTCGGCGCGCCGCTCGCGGCCTGACCCTGACCTCCCTTCCCCTCACGCCTTTACCGGAGCCGACGATGCCAGTCAGCGATTCCCAACTGATCGACGCGTGGAAGCAGGTGCTCACGCTGTCGCGCCTCGAACCGGGCCAGACCGTCACCATCCTGACGAGCGCGGCCACCCATCCGCAGACGCTGTCGTGCGCGCTGATCGCGACGCAAACGATGGGCGCGATCGTCAACCGCCTCGACTTGCCGCCGGTGAACGGCGACAAGGCGTTCAGCCGCGACCCGCTCGCGTATCTCGGCACGACGCCGCTGACCGGCAACAAGGCCGCGATCGCCGCGCTACGCGAGAGCGACCTCGTGCTCGACCTGATGACGCTGCTGTTCTCGCCCGAGCAGCACGAGATCCTCAAATCCGGCACGAAAATCCTGCTCGCGGTCGAGCCGCCCGAAGTGCTCGTGCGGATGGTGCCGACGCTGGCCGACCGCACGCGCGTGCTCACCGCGGCGAAACAGATCGCCGCCGCCCGCGAGATGCGCGTGACGTCGGCGGCCGGCACCGCGCTCGTGTGCCCGCTCGGCGAGTTCCCGCCGACGGCCGAATACGGCTTCGTCGACGCGCCGGGCCGCTGGGACCACTGGCCGAGCGGCTTCGCGCTGACCTACCCGAACGACCGCACCGCGCGCGGCACGATCGTGATCGACCGCGGCGACATCCTGCTGCCGCAGAAGCACTACGTGCGCGAACCGATCGCGCTGACCGTCGAAGGCGGCTATGCGACGCGCATCGAAGGCGGCGTCGACGCCGACCTGCTGCGCGACTACATGGAGACCTTCGCCGACCCCGAAGGCTATGCGATCTCGCATATCGGCTGGGGGCTTCAGCCGCGTGCGCGCTGGTCGACGCTCGGGCTGTACGACCGCGAGGCGACGATCGGGATGGACGCGCGCGCGTTCGAGGGCAACTTCCTGTTCTCGCTCGGCCCGAACAACGAAGGCGGCGGCAACCGCACGACCACCTGCCACATCGACATCCCGCTGCGCCGCTGCACCGTAGAACTCGACGGCGAGACCGTCGTGCGCGACGGCCGCGTGATCGATCGACCCGCTCAACCCGCCTGACCGACGAGTGCCCCACACCATGAACGATCTTTCCCGTCACGCCGAAGCGAACGTCTATCGCCAGCAGGGCTTCGGCACGCCGCTGCCGCCGCACGGCAACATCGGCCTGCTGATCGTCGATTTCGTGGTCGGCTTCGCCGATCCCGCGACGTTCGGCGGCGGCAACATCGCGCCCGCGATCGCGCGCACGACGCGTGCGCTCGCGCTCGCGCGCGAACGCGGCTGGCCCGTCGCGCACAGCCGCATCGTGTACGCGGACGACGGCAGCGACGACAACGTGTTCTCGCTGAAGGTGCCCGGCATGGCGACGCTGACCGAGCACCACCCGAACAGCGCGATCGTGCCCGAGCTCACGCCCGCGCCCGGCGAGCTCGTCGTGCGCAAGACCGTGCCGTCGGCGTTCTTCGGCACGCAACTGGCGCCGTGGCTCGCGCAACGCGCGGTGCAGACGCTGCTCGTCGCGGGCGCCGTGACGAGCGGCTGCGTGCGCGCGAGCGTCGTCGATGCGATGTCGCACGGGTTCCGTCCGCTCGTGCTGGCCGACTGTGTCGGCGATCGCGCGATCGCGCCGCACGACGCGAACCTGTTCGACATGCAGCAGAAATACGCGGCGGTGATGCCGCTCGACGATGCGATCGCGGCGATCGATGCGGTGCAGGCACGCGCACGCTGAATCGTCACGGCGGGCCGGCGGCGTGACCGGCCGGCAACCGCCCGCGCGATTGACGCTGCGCTTTTGGCGACCTAGATTGGGGGCGCGCGCACTCGCGACGGTCACCGGCATGGCGCTCCGTGCACACCGCGAGCAGGACGCCCGGGCCGCCGGCGACCTCGCGCCGCGTACGCTGCATCCGGCCGCGCGCCGCCTCTCCCTCGACAGGATCCTTCATCCGTGAACCGCTCCGAACTGCTCGCGCGCAACGGCTGCCTCACCGTGATCCGGCCGCCCGCGCCGCCCGTCAAGCCGGCGCCCGGCCAGCCGGGCAGCCTGTCGTCCTACGTGCCGGCGCTGCCGGAAGTATTCGTCGCGATCCTCGACGACGGCCGCATCCTCGCGTTCAACGGTCACGTCGATCTCGGCACCGGCATCCGCACGTCGCTCGCGCAGATCGTCGCCGAGGAACTCGACGTGCCGGCCGCGCGCGTGACGATGGTGCTCGGCGACACGGCCGCGACACCGAACCAGGGCCCGACCATCGCGAGCGCGACGATCCAGATTTCCGCGACGCCGCTGCGCTGCGCGGCCGCGCAGGCGCGGCATGCATTGCTGGCGCTCGCGGCCGAACGCTTCGGCGTCGATGCGGAACGGCTGGCCGTCGACGATGGAACGATTTCGTCCGATGGACAGGCGATCACGTTCGCCGCGCTCGTCGCCGCGCACCGGATCGCGCTGACGCTGGACCTGAACACCCGCACGAAAGATCCCGCCCTGTACCGGATCGTCGGCAAGCCGTCGCCGCGCGTCGACCTGCCCGCGAAGGCAACCGGCCAGCTCACGTTCGTGCACGACATGCGCGTGCCGGGCATGCTGCACGGCCGTGTCGTGCGGCCACCCTATGCGGGGCATGACAGCGGCTCGTTCGTCGGCACGTCGCTCGTCGACGTCGATCGCGCATCGGTGGCCGACGTGCCGGGGCTCGTGGCCGTCATCGCGATCGGCGATTTCGTCGGCGTGGTGGCCGAGCGTGAGGAACACGCGATCCGCGCGGCGCGCCAGCTGAGGGTGACATGGCGTCCGCTCCCCGCGCTGCCGCCGCTCGACGAACCGTCTGCCGCGATCGCCGCCGCGCCGGCCAGACGCCGCGTGCTGCTCGATGAAGGCGACGTCGACGCGGCGCGAGCGCAGCCCGACACGATCACGCTGTCGCGCACCTACGCATGGCCGTTCCAGATGCACGGCTCGATCGGCCCGTCCTGTGCGCTCGCCGACTATCGCGAGCCGGGCAACGGCCGGATCACCGTGTGGTCCGGCACGCAGAATCCCGTGTCGCTGCGCTATGACCTCGCGACGCTCGTCGCGCGCGACGAAGCCGATTTCGACGTGGTGCGGATGGAAGCGGCCGGCTGCTACGGCCGCAACGGCGCGGACGACGTGTGCGGCGACGCGCTGCTGCTGTCGCGCGCGGTCGGCCGCCCGGTACGCGTGCAACTGTCGCGCGCCGACGAACATCTGTGGGAACCGAAAGGCGCGGGCCAGCTGATGCAGGTGACTGGCACCGTCACGCGCGACGGCCGCCTGCTCGGCTACGACTTCACGACGCGCTACCCGTCGAACGACGCGCCGCTGCTCGCGGCGCTGCTGACCGGCGCGATCGCGCCCGCGCCGCGCGTGTTCGAGATGGGCGATCGCACGGCCGTGTCGCCGTACGCGAGCCCGCATCGCCGCTTCGTCTGCGAGGATCTTGCCCCGCTCGTGCGTGCGTCGTGGCTGCGCGGCGTGTCGGCATTGCCGAACTCGTTCGCGCATGATGCGTTCGCCGACGAATGCGCGGCGCTGACCGGCGTCGACCCGCTTGCGTTCCGGCTGCGCCACCTGCAGGACGCGCGCGCGACCGAACTGCTGCAGGCCGTGGCCGATCGTGCGGGCTGGACGCCACGCGTGCGGCGCACGCCGCATGAACCCGAGCCGTCGCGGCTGGTGCGCGGCCGCGGAATCGCCTACGCGCGCTACGTGCACAGCCGCTTCCCCGGCTTCGGCGCGGCGTGGTCGGCATGGGTCGTCGACCTGAGCGTCGATCGCGTATCGGGCGAGATCCGCATCGAACGCGTCACGGTCGGCCAGGACACGGGCACGATGATCAACCCCGATGGCGTGCGCCACCAGATCCACGGCAACGTGATCCAGGTATTGAGCCGCACGCTGAAGGAGCGCGTGCGCTTCGCCGACGGCAAGGTTGCGTCGCGCGAATGGGCGAGCTATCCGATCCTGACCTTCGCGGAAGTGCCGGACGTCGATGTCGTGCTGATGCCGAGGCAAGGCGAGCCGCCGCTCGGCGCGGGAGAATCGGCGTCGGTGCCGGGCCCGGCCGCCGTCGCGAACGCGTTGTTCGATGCGACCGGCGTGCGGTTCTACGCGCCGCCGTTTACGCCGGAGACGGTGCGGGCCGCGTTACGCGAAGCAGGCCGGTTGATGACGGCCGACGCGGCCGGTGCGCAGGCGGCAACCAGCACGGCTTGAAGGCTGCCGGCGCATCGCCGGATCAATCCGGCCGACGAACGGGCCAACAAGCGGCGGACCAGACGGGCATGCCACCTCGCGCGCGACACGCATCACGCGTCGCCGTCCTCTTCCATCATCTTGCGCAGCAGGAACTGCAGCGCGACCCGCTCGCCCGGATTGAGCGCGCCATACGTGCGCTCCGTCACCTGCCGCGCGAACGGCACCGTGCGGTCGATCAGCGCGAGGCCGGTCGCGGTGGCGCGCACGATCAGCTTGCGGCCGTCGTTCGGATCGGGCAGCACCTCGATCAGCGCGCGCGCCTTCAGCCGGTCGACCACGCCGCGAATCGTCGCCTGGTCGATCGCGGTCGCCTTGACGATGTCGTTCAGCGAGCACCCCTGGCGCTCCTTGACCGCGCACAGCGTGACGAACTGCGCGGCCGTGAGATCCGAATCGGGGATCGCTTCCTGGAAGATCGACACGTGCCGCTGATACGCGCGGCGCAGCAGGTGACCGACCTGATCGTGAAAGTCGTAGGAATCCTTCGAAGACGCCATGAAAGTGCAGGCCCGCGCCGCATGTAAGGGAAAGACAAGCAGTGTACACCCTCAATTTGGCACGACCGGCAGCCGGGGGCCGCTTCATTGCGGTGCATCAGGATTCGCGGCACCCGGGGCGCCGCGTGCCTGACGATCGCCTGACGGCTGCGCGTTGCCCGCCGGGTACGGCGCAGCGACGGCAGGCAATGCGCGTTCGAACCCGCTGCCGAGCACGTGCTTGCGTGCATCGGCAGACTTTCGTGCACACGCTGTATTTTTAAGCGCATACGCACGAATTTTGTGCATGACTTTGCGCGTTGGCGCCCTCTTTAAAACCGCGTTCATTTCCCCAAAAAACCTCATCAAACACACGGCTTTTCTCACGCAAACGCTTGCCTTCGCGCGGCCGGAATCGTGCCTGTGCGATTCGGTATTTTCTAGTGTGTACGCTATTTAATTGCCGTGATATACAGACTCCAGTGCGCAGCGGAACGCCCGCTCGCGTCGATCGGCCACCCATTCATCCGTCACATTCGAACAGGGGCAATCCCATGTCTACCGCACACCCGAGCGCCGCCGTTTCCCCCGACGATGCGCTGCACGGCAATCTCTATCGCAAGGTCACGCTGCGCCTGATTACCCTCTTCTGCCTGTGCTACTTCGCGGCCTATCTCGACCGCATCAACATCGGGCTCGCGAAACTCCAGATGCTCGACGCGCTGAAGTTCAGCGATACCGTGTACGGGCTCGGCGCCGGCCTGTTCTTCGCCGGCTACATCCTGTTCGAAGTCCCGAGCAACCTGGTGCTGCAACGCGTCGGCGCGAAGCTGTGGATCGCGCGGATCATGATCACGTGGGGCCTGCTGTCGGGTGCGACGATGTTCGTGCACACGCCGATGCAGTTCTACGTGGTGCGCTTTCTGCTCGGCGCGGCCGAGGCCGGCTTCCTGCCCGGCGTGCTGCTGTACCTGACGCAGTGGTATCCCGATGCGCGCCGCGCGCGGATCGTCGCGCTGTTCATGGTCGGGCTGCCGCTGTCGAGCATGATCGGCAGCCCGATCTCCGGGTGGATCATGCGCGCGTTCGACGGCACGCACGGGCTCGGCGGCTGGCAGTGGCTGTTCCTGCTCGAAGCGCTGCCGTCGGTGCTGCTCGGCTTCGCGGTGCTGCGCTGGCTGCCGAACAGCATCGAATCCGCGCCGTGGCTGAACGCCGACGAGAAGCACGCGTTGCGCGCGAACCTCGATGCCGATCCGTCCGGCAACAAGAGCCATGCGCTCGGCAAGGCGTTCTCCGATCCGAAGGTATGGGCGCTCGGCCTGATCGACCTGTGCGTGCTGCTCGGCCTCTATGCGGTGAGCTTCTGGCTGCCGACGATCCTGCGCGACACGGGCGTGAAGGATGCGTATCACATCGGCTGGCTGATGGTGATCCCGAATGCCGCGGCCGTGCTCGCCACGCTGTACTGCGGCGCCAGTTCCGACCGGGCGCGCGAACGCCGCTGGCATATCGTCGTGCCGTTCATGGTGTCGGCCGTCGCGCTGGCGATCGCGGCCTCGTCGTCGCACGGCACGTTCGGCACGGTGCTGCTGTTCTCGCTGATCAACGCGGGCGCGGCCGCCGCGATGCCGGTCGTCTGGGCCTTGCCGTCGACGTTCCTGAAGGGCTCGGCCGCCGCCGGCGGGATCGCGTTCGCGTGCTCGATCGCCAACCTCGGCGGGTTCGGCAGCACCTACTTCATCGGCTGGCTGCGCGACACGTTCCATTCGCAAAGCGCGGGGCTGTACGGTTTCGCCGCGTGCATGGTGGTGGGCTGCGCCCTCGCGCTCGCCTATCCGGCCCGGCTCGTGAACCGCTGACGCAGCGCGTCGCGCGCGCGACGCGGTCATTTTTACAACCGGCAACCGCGCCGAGCCCGCGGTTCGCCCCGCCCCCCCTCTCACCCCGCGCACGCCGCCCCGCCGGCGCGTGCGCGCCGCCTGCCGCCCCCTTTCCCGCCCCCTTCCCGACGCCGTTCGCCGCACAGGCACATCGCTTGCGTCATCCACGCGCCCGCCGCTCCGGCGGACGGCATCCTTCCTTCAACCGGCGCTGCGCACCGCGCGACCCTTCGCGCGGCGATCCCGCATCGCAAGCAGGTTCCCTGAACGAGAGGACAACATGAAATCAATACGAACGCTGGTCGCCCTTTGCTCGGTCGTCTCCGTGCTCGCAGCGTGCGGCGGCGGCGACGACGCCGGGACCGAACTCGGCATCTCGAAGCCGCAGGCGCGCTTCATCAACGCGGTGCCGGCCGGCCCGAACCTCGACTACTACCTGAACGCGAAGCTCGATCAGGGCAATATCGCGTACAAGGGCGTGACGCGCTATCACGACGTCGACTCGGGCACGCAGAACGCGAGCTACGACGTCTCCGGCACGACGACGACCATCGCCGCGCAATCGTTCAGCGCGGCAAACGGCCATCACTACACGACGATCGCGCTGCCGAGCACGACGTCGCTGATCTCCGTGATCGACGATCCGTACGCCAAGGGCCTGCTGTCCGACAAGGCGCGCGTGCGCAGCTTCAACGCGTCGCCGAATGCGCAGAACGTCGACGTGTACGTCGTGCCGCCCGGCACCGACATCACGACGCAAAGCCCGACGCTCGCGGGTACGGCCTACCAGAACGCGGTGCCGGCATCGACGCAGGATTCGATCTACCTGAACGGCGGCAGCTACCAGGTGATCGTCACGACGGCCGGCAGCAAGACGCCGATCCTCAAGACCGCGCCGGTCACCATCAACAACAACGCCGACTGGCTGCTGCTGACGATCCCGTCGGGCGGGGTCGGCGACGTGACGCCGAACGACATCCACGTGCTGGTCGCGCAGGGCAACGACGCCGATGCGTCCGCGCAGGAACTCGGTCCGCAATAAGGACCGCTCATGATGGCTGCGGGCGGCGCGATCGTGCCGCCCGCAGCCTCTTCCCGTCACGTGGTCAGTCGTTCCGCTCCAGGACGATCACATGCTCGGCGCGCGTGCCGTCGCCGTGCTCGACGTCGACATCGCCGACATGGCGTACACGCCAGCCCGGCCGCGTCGCGATCTGCGGCATGTTGCCGGACGGGCGGCTCTCGATCCCGCCGAGCCCTTCGTCGGGCGTCTCGACCGCTTCGTCGAGCGACGCGTTCGAATAAATCACGTTGTCGTGCCACTTCGACGCGCCCGCGGCGGCTTCCATGCCCTTGCCGTCGACGTCGACCGTGTTGTCGGTCATCGCCATGTTCGCGTTGTCGAGCGTCGGGATCCGGGCGGCCGCTCGCCGCACGGGGTCGCCGCTGTCGGGCGCCTGCGTGCCGCGCTCGATCGGCGGCAAGCCGGTCGGCATTTTCCCGGCAATCTTCTCGGGCGTCAGCGGACGCTGCGCGACCTGCGCCGCCTGGGTTGCCGCATCGGGCATGTCGCCGGCCGCCGGCGTCTTCACCGGGCTCTTCTCGATCTGTTCCCGTTGCTGTTCCGGGGTCGGGTTCGATTCCGCGTTCTGCATTGCACCTCCTTCTCCGGCCGGCGCGCGCCGGCATCAGGGCCGTCGCCGCCGGTCCGGGAATCGCTACAACGGTCCTTGCAAATCTTTCATGGGCTTGGCCGACGCGCACGTCTCCGGGCGCACGTGCCAGGCCGGCACGGCACCCTTCATACAGACGGCGCCCGCGCG
>NZ_JAAGPC010000196.1:0-16087 GCF_017104595.1 Burkholderia sp. Tr-20390
CGTGACGCTCGGCCGCGGCCCGGGCCTCCGCTGCCGCGGCGCGCGCGAAGGCTTCCGCGCTGCGGGCCGCCTGCTGCGCGGCGTGGTGATCGTGGAGGAGCTGATCGACGCCCGTGGCGAGCGAAGCGATCTGATCGTTCAGGTTCATGCGTGTCTTCTCTGCGTAAGACCCGCGATTTTAACCGCTGCGCCGGTAGCGGGCCGCGCGCGACGTGTAACAAAGTGCGCAAAGCGGCGTGAAGCACGCCGCTTTGTGTTACTTCAGGTAGCCCGCGGCGCCGAACCAGTCGAGCGCATCGCGCAGCCCTTCACGGTACGGGCGCGCCCGGTAGCCGAGTTCGCGCTCGGCTTTCGCGGACGTGAAATACATCTTGTTCTTCGACATCCGCAGCCCGTCCACGGTGACGAACGGCTCCTTCTTCGTGAACTTCGCGACCGCTTCCGCACCGACCGCGAGCGGGTAGAGCGGCCAGCGCGGCAGCGCGATCGTCGGCGCCTTGCGGCCCGTCATCTGCGCGATGTCGGCCAGCATCTGCTGCAGCGGCAGGTTCTCGCCGCCGAGGATGTAGCGCTCGCCGATCCGGCCGCGCTCGAGCGCGAGGAAGTGGCCGTGCGCGACGTCGTCCACATGCACGAGGTTCAGCCCCGTGTCGACGAACGCGGGAATCTTGCCGAGCGCGGCTTCGACGATGATGCGGCCGGTCGGCGTCGGCTTCACGTCGCGCGGGCCGATCGGCGTCGACGGATTGACGATCACGGCCGGCAGCCCTTCGTCGGCGATCATCCGCTCGACCGCGCGTTCCGCCAGCACCTTGCTGCGCTTGTAGACGCCGATCGCCTGCTCGGCCGTGAGCGGCCGGTTTTCGTCGGAGGGATCGCCGGCGCTCGTCACCTTCAGCGTCGCGACGCTGCTCGTATAGACGATCCGCTCGACGCCTTCCGCGCGCGCCGCGCGCATCGTCGCGACCGCGCCCTCGAGGTTCGCGCGCTCGATCTCGTCGGGATCGGGCGCCCACAGCCGGTAGTCGGCTGCCACGTGCAGCAGGTAGCGCACGCCGCGCAGCGCGACGCGCATCGACGCCTCGTCGCGCATGTCGCCGGTGACGATCTCGGCGTCGAGATCCGCCACGTTCGTGCGCGGGCTGGTCGGGCGCACGAGCACGCGCACCGCATAGCCTTTCTGCTGCGCAATGCGCGCGACGGCCGAGCCGACGAAGCCGGATGCGCCGGTGACGAGAACGAGATCGCGGGAGGTATCAGTCATGCGTTTCCTTCAGGGCCGCGCGCGGGCGGCGCGGCGGTTGAGCATCGGCGAGATTGTACGTGGTCGGCGCGGGCGGCGACGCCAGGCCGTGACGGGCATGAAGCGGCTCCGGCCCGTGTGCGAAGCGGCCGACGCGACTACAATGCCGGGCTTGAATGCAACGGGAGGGCGACGCGATGAGCCGCAATGAACTGGACGAACGGATCGAGACCTACTACGTGCGGGTGCGCGGCGTCGTGCAGGGCGTCGGCTTCCGTCATGCGACGGTGCGCGAGGCGCATGCGCTGAAGCTGCGCGGCTGGGTCGCGAATCTCGAGGACGGCACCGTCGAGGCGATGATCCAGGGCCCCGGCGCGCAGATCGACCGGATGCTCGCGTGGCTGCGCCACGGGCCGCCGGCCGCGCGCGTGACCGAGGTGACGTTCGAGGAACGCAAGACCGAGAAACGCTTCGAGCGCTTCCAGCAGCAATAAGAGGCGCGGAGCGATCATGACGGGGTATCCGGAGGCCGGGCGCGGCCTCGTGTTGTCGGTGATGGCGTCGACGCTGTTCGCGCTGATGTCCGCTTACGCGAAACTGCTGGCGCCGCTCACGGGGCTCGACATCTTCGCGTGGCGCGTGTTGTGGACCGCGCCGGGCGCGCTCGCGCTGATCGCGCTGCGCGGCCGTTGGCCGGCGCTCGTCGACCTCCTGCGCCGCGGCGTGCGCGACTGGCGCCTGCTGATTGCGCTGCCCGTGAGCGCCGCGCTGCTCGGCGTGCAGTTGTGGCTGTTTCTGTGGGCGCCGCTGCACGGCCGCATGCTCGAAGTGTCGCTCGGCTATTTCCTGCTGCCGCTGACGATGGTGCTCGTCGGCCGCTTCTACTATCACGAACGGCTCGATCCGCTGCAATGGGCGGCGGTCGCGTGCGCCGCGCTCGGCGTCGCGCACGAAGTGTGGGCGACGCGCGCGTTCGCGTGGCCGACGCTCGTCGTCGCGCTCGGCTATCCGCCGTATTTCGTGCTGCGCCGGCGGATCAACGCCGATTCGCTCGCCGCGTTCGCGGTCGAGATCGTGCTGCTGTGCCCGATCGCGTTCGCGATGGTCGTGACGAGCACGACGCACGTGGCCGACCACGCGGTGCTGTGGGCCGTGCTGCTGCCGGGCCTCGGCGTGCTCAGCACGCTCGCGCTCGCGAGCTACCTGAAGGCGAGCCGGATGCTGCCGATGGCGCTGTTCGGGATTCTCGGCTACGTCGAACCCGTGCTGCTCGTCGCGGTGTCGCTGCTGCTGCTCGGCGAGACGCTGAGCATCGCGAAGCTCGCGACGTACGGGCCGATCTGGGTCGCCGTCGCGCTCACCGCGTGGCACAGCGCGATGTTGATGCGGCGCCTGCCCGCGCGCGGATAAACGTCGATCGCGACGCGGCGGCTGCATGCGGCGTGCCGCGTCGCGCATCGCAAAACCACCACGCCGCAGCGGTCGAACACATTGATTCTGGCCGCAAACTGGCATCGCGCTGACGCGAGTCTGGCGACGCTGCCCGCCTTGCGCGACAAGGCTCGCGCGTGTAATCGAACAGAAGATTCGGTTGCACTTTGTTACTTAGGGTCTCCCCGGATCGGCCATTAGACTGGCCTTACCGACTTCCCTTCGTATGCAGCCTTTCAATGAACGGTCATCTCCGTGCCTGGCCGGCCGGGTTGGCGCGATGCGGGCATACGCGTATCGCCGCTGATCGCGCTCGCCTTCCGCTCCTCGATCCATTCTCCGGTGCGTACCGCACCGCCGTCGAGCAGGTGTGCTCATGTCGTTGAGCCCGCCGCCTTCCGCCACGTTTCCACCGTCGCGCGGCGGCCGCCTGATCGAAGTCGATTTCTTCCGCGGCATCGTGCTGTTGATGATCGTCGTCGATCACATCGGCGCGAGCGTGCTGTCGCGCGTCACGCTGCACGCGTTCGCGCTGTGCGATGCAGCCGAGGTCTTCGTCTTTCTCGGCGGCTTCGCGACCGCGAGCGCCTATGGCGCGATTGCCGAGCGGCACGGCGCGCGCGCCGCGCAAAAGCGCTTCGTGCGCCGCGCGATGCAGATCTACCGCGCGTTTCTCGCGACCTCGACACTGATGCTCGTCGTGTCGGCCGTGCTCGATCACTACGGGATCGATGCGCCGAACCTCGCGCTCGACGACGTCAGCGTGATGCTCGCGTCGCCGCTCACGGGCGCAGCCGAGCTGCTGACGTTCCAGCGCCAGCCCTATCTCGCGTCGGTGCTGCCGATGTACGTGCTGTTCGCGCTCGCGTCGCCGGTGCTCGTGCCGTTCGCGCGCCGGCATCCGTGGCTGCTGGTTGCGCTCAGCGTCGCGTCGTGGCTGACGGCGGGCTGGCTCGGCCCCGAACTGCTGGATGCCGACGGATTCCGCTGGAGTTTCAATCCGTTCGCGTGGCAACTGATGTTCGTCGCCGGCGTGCTCGCGCGCTGCCAGCCGTTCTACCGGCGCATCGCGCTCGGCTGCGCGAGCTACAAGCTGTTCTCGGGGCTGCCGCTGCCGGAAGGCGTGTTCAAGCGCGATCTCGCGCTGCCGCGCGTCGTGAGCTTCGCGGCCATCGCGTGGCTGATGGCCGATTGCGTGCGCTTCGGCTGGATCGCGCGGATCGCGCAGGGTGTGCGCCCCGTCGTGGCCGTGGGCCAGCGCGGGCTGATCTGCTTCGTCGCCGGCGCGGCGATCTCGCTCGTCATCGATTCGCTGCTGCATCCGGTCGTGCGCAGCGCGGATCTGCGGCACGTCGGCGTAGGCCTCGTGGCCGACGCGTGCGCGCTCGGGCTGATGATGGCCGTGGCCGGCTCGGGATCGTGGATCGCGCGGTGGCGCGGCGCGGCCGCGTGAGCGGCGCGGGACGCAGTGCGTGCGGCACGGAGCGTGCCGCGCGGCGTCAGTGAGGTGAGTCGATACGGGAGCGGGGAACGGGGGTGGCGTCGTCGGATTCGGCGTCGTCGCGTTCGTCGGGCGCCGGCTCGTCGCGTTCCGCGAGTACGGCGTCGGCTTCGGCCGCGGCGCGCGCGGCACGTATCGCGGTGCAGCGCTGAGCGTGCCGGATGTCCGACAGTATCCTCAAGAGCCGCGTTGCTTTGCTTTTCATCGTCTTCTCCCGCCAGTGCGCATCTCGCGAAGCGGATGCGCTTCCTGCAACCAGTGTAGGACGCGTTCGCGTGCCTGGCGGGAGAATGTGGCGTGCACGCCGCACGCCGAGGGATATTACTTACTGCGCGGTGGCGACGCCCTGCGCCTGCGGCGCTTCTTCGCGGCGCGCTTCCGCACAACGCTGGTGCTGGCGCGACAGGCGGTTCATCAGCGGCAGCAGCAGCAGCGCGAGCACCATGCCGATCGCGGCGAGCCAGCCGAGCTTCTCGAACAGCGACAGGTACAGCGGCAGCGATTCGGTGGCCGGCAGTTCGTGCGACGGCATCTGCGCGAAGTTCGCGACGACGCTGCCCAGATACTGCGACACGCCGGTCGCGACGAAGTACGCACCCATCATGAAGCCGCTCATGCGCGCCGGCACGTAGCGGGCGATCATCGCGAGGCCGAGGCCGCTCACCAGAAGTTCGCCGAGCGAGTAGAGACCGTAGCCCCACACCATGAACCACGACGACACGCGGCCGTCGACCGCGTAGCGGCCGCTGATCGTGAACACCAGGTAGCCGGCGGCCACCGCGCCGAAGCCGAGCGCGTACTTCGCGGCGACCGGCAGGTCGCGGCCGCTCTTCGCGACGGCGTTGTACACCCACACGAGCACCGGGCTCAGCAGCATGATCCAGATCGGGTTCAGCGCCTGGAACTGCGCGGCGCTCCACGTGAACAGCGTCGTGTCGAACAGCATGAAGCGCGGATCGACGTTGCGCAGCGCGAACAGCGTCAGCGACGTCGACATCTGCACGTAGAAGATGAAGAACAGGATCACCTGGCCGATCAGCACGAGCGCCGCGATCAGGCCCGCGCGCTCCGAGCGCTCCGACTTCGCGATCATGTACGCGAAGATCGCGAGGATCGCGAACGCTGCCGTCCACACGCTGGCGACGGCGAGCTGCTTGTGCTGCAGCACGTACAGCGTGATCAGCGCGAGCCCGACCCCGCCCAGCGCGACCGCGCCGAGGCGCTTCCAGCGGATCGGCTGGTCGTCCGGCAGCGAGCCGACGTGCGCGAGCGTGCGATGCATCAGCATGAAGTTGAGGATCGCGAGCAGCATGCCGCCGCAGCAGACCGCGAACGCGGCGTGCCAGCCCCAGTGATCCTTGATCCACGGCGTCGCGAGCATCGACACCGTCGAGCCGATGTTGACCGCCATGTAGTAGATCGTGAACGCGCTGTCGATGCGCGCGTCGTCGCCTTCATAGATGCGGCGCACGAGGTTGGCCGCGTTGGCCTTGAACAGGCCGTTGCCGACGACGATCACGCCGAGCGACGCGTACATGTACGTCAGCTGATCATTCGGGACCGACAGCATCAGGTAGCCGGCGCACAGCACGGCCGCGCCGATGATCATCGTGCGACGGGCGCCGAGCACCTTGTCGCCGATCCAGCCGCCGATCGACGGCGCCGCATAGACGAGTGCGGTGAACGCACCCCAGGTCAGGTTCGCATGGCTGTCGGTGAAACCGAGCCGGTCGACCATGAAGAGGACCAGGAGCGCGGCCATGCCGTAGTAGCCGAAGCGCTCCCACATTTCGATGAGGAAGACCGTCGTGAACGATCGGGTTTGTGAAACGGGTGGTTGCATCATCAATCTCGTTTGAAACGGACGGCACGGATCACGCGTCGTCTTTGGGGTCGAACTGGCGCCGATGCACAATGGGCCGGGTAGGCTTCGTGCTGGCGATGGAACAGTCGGGCGGTTAGCCCGGGCCGGGGTCGGACTCCGCCGGGTGTGGCGGGGAAGGGCCCCGACCGGCGCGCGCATGGTAACGGCTGCCGGTCCGGTGCGTCAGGTGCCTGCCACCTAGGGAAACTCCCAATGTGGCAGCAGCTTTCAGGAACATTCGTCTCATCATCTATTTGTAAGATTCCGTGCAGGTCCTCCGAAGATTCCCGGAGAGCCGCTTGCAGCTTGCCTGTGAAGCCGGCGAGTCTGGCAAGATAGCGCGTCGTTTCGCTCGCTTCGTGTCCCGTTTAGTGCACCGGGCTTGACACCGAAGACGTGGGCGAACCCGAAGACTAAGCTATATCGTTCTAACTTAGTTATTTTCCATCAAACATTTTTTGACGATCACTTTTCGGCCTGCTATGGTTCCCCCCACTGAAAACTCGCGGGCTGCAGATGCTGCCGCGCTGGGCAGCAAGATTCGCGCGTTGCGCCAACGACTCAAGCGCACGCTCGACGACACCGCTACCGCCGCGGGGATTTCGAAGCCGTTTCTGTCTCAAGTCGAACGCGGGCTCGCGTCGCCGTCGCTGACATCGTTGGCCGGTATCGCGCACGCGCTCGGTGTGACGGTGCAGTACTTCGTGGATACGCCGAGCGAGGAACGCTCGGTGTGCCGAGGCGAGCAGCTGCGCTTCTTCGGGTTTGCCGATTCGGCGAACCTGTTCGCGCGGCTGACGAACGTATCCGAAGGGCGCCAGCTGGAGGCGATCCTCGTGAGGATGCCGCCGGGGCAGAAGCGGTCCGAGGTGACGACACATGCAGGAGAGGAGTTCCTGTATGTGATTGAAGGGGAAGTGTCGCTGACGCTGGAAGGCAAGACGTTCGTCCTGCAGGCCGGCGACAGCTCGCACTATCAGTCGACGGTCCCGCACAGCTGGGTCAACACCGCGAAGATCGAGTCGGTGGTGGTCTGGGTCGGTACACCGAGGCTGTTCTAACGCACAGGTATTCCTTCGTTTCGAAGACGGAATACCTGTCGAAAGAAACGTAAGGAATACTAAAATGCAATACGAGAATCACGGGCCTCCTCAATCGCTGCGCCCGTCAGCGTCTCAAGCGTAATCCGCGGCATCCGCCGCGCGACGCTCACCGAACAACCTTTCTCAAGACTGCCACGATGAAATCCTTGCATGCCATGTCGGCCGTGCTGGCCGCGCTCGCCCTGATGCCTGCCGCCCACGCCGTTACCGTTCCGTCGAACGTCGCGCTCGCGCCTCAACAGGACCTGACGCGACAGGTGCCCGCCGAAGTCGAGTCGCTCGACCCCGCGCACATCGAGTCGTGGACCGGCAACACGATCGGCCTCGACCTGTTCGAAGGGCTGGCCCGCATCGATGCCGCCGGCCAGGTCGTGCCGGGCGTCGCGCTGTCGTGGGAGCGCAAGTCGCCGACGACGTGGATCTTCAAGCTTCGCCGTGACGCGAAGTGGAGCAACGGCCAGCCGGTGACGGCCGCCGATTTCGTCTATTCGTGGCAGCGCCTCGTCGATCCGAAGACGGGCTCGAAATACACGATCCTCGTCGAGTTCATCAAGAATTCGAAGGACATCATCGCGGGCAAGGCCGCCCCGTCGACGCTCGGCGTGCGCGCGGTCGATCCGTACACGCTCGAGGTGACGACCGACGTGCCCGTCGCGTTCTTCCCCGAGCTGACCGCGATGGCGCCGCTCGTGCCGGTGAACAAGGACGTGGTCGCGAAGTTCGGCGATGCATGGACGCGCCCGGGCAACATCGTCAGCAACGGCGCCTACCAGCTCGTCGACTGGCAGCCGAACAACCGCATCGTCGTGACGAAGGACGCGAAGTACTGGAACGCGCCGAAGGTCGTGATCAACAAGGTCACGTACCTGCCGATCGAAAGCGACGAAACCGCGATGCGCATGTACCAGGCCGGCCAGATCGACTACAGCTACTCGATCCCGTCGGGCATCTTCCAGCAGGTCAGCAAGCAGTTCGGCGGCGAGCTTCGCCAGGGCCTGCAGCTCGCGACGTACTACTACTACCTGAACAACAGCGACGCGGCGCTGAAGGACAAGCGCGTGCGCCAGGCGCTGTCGATGGTGATCGATCGCGACGTGCTCACGTCGAAGCTCACGCAGGCCGGCGAGAAGCCGATGTACGGCCTGATGCCGAACGGCACGAAGGGCGTGCAGCAACCGTTCACGCCGGAATGGGCGTCGTGGCCGATGGCCAAGCGCATCGACGCCGCGAAGGGCCTGCTGAAGCAGGCCGGTTACTCGGACGCGAAGCCGCTGTCGTTCACGCTCACGTACAACACCAACGACCTGCACAAGAAGGTCGCGCTGTTCACTGCATCGGAGTGGCGCACGAAGCTCGGCGTCAACACGAAGCTCGAGAACGTCGAATTCAAGGTGCTGATGAAGCAGCGGCATGACGGCAAGGTGCAGATCGCGCGTGACGGCTGGTTCGCCGACTACAACGACGCGATGACCTTCTTCGACCTGATCCGCTGCGGCAGCGCGCAGAACACCGTCGGCTACTGCAACAAGCAGGTCGACACGCTTGTCGACGAAGGCAACCAGAAGCTCGATGACCAGGCGCGCGCCGCGCTGCTCACGCAGGCGCACGACACGGCGCTGAACGACACGCCGATGGTGCCGCTGTTCCAGTATTCGGCCGACCGTCTCGTGAAGTCGTACGTGGGCGGCTATTCGCTGAAGAACGTGATCGACATGCGTGCTTCGCAGGACATGTACCTGATCAAGCACTGAGCGGAGCGATCATGCTGGCCTACGCACTGAGGCGCACGTTGTGGGCGGTGCCGACGATCCTCGCGGTCGTCACCGTCTGCTACCTGCTCCTGCATTTCACGCCCGGCGGCCCGTTCGATACGGAAAAGCAGCTGTCCGCGGCCACGCTCGCGAACCTGAACGCGAAGTATCACCTCGACGAGCCGCTGTGGAAGCAGTACCTGCTGTACCTGAACGCGCTGCTGCACGGCGATCTCGGCCCGTCGTTCCGTTACGTCGACTGGTCGGTGAACGATCTCGTGAAGAAGGCGCTGCCCGTGAGCCTCGGCGTGGGCGGTGTGTCGATCCCGATCTCGATCGTGTTCGGCGTGCTGCTCGGCACCATCGCGGCCGTGCGCCGCGACAGCTTCATCGACCGCTTCGTGATGCTGATCGGCAACTTCGGCAACGTCATCCCGCCGTTCGTGCTCGGTCCCGTGCTCGTGTGGATCTTCGCGATCCTGCTGAAGACGTCGTCGGGCAACGGCTGGCTGCCCGCGGGCGGCTGGGGCGACGGCGGCTGGCAGTACCGGCTGCTGCCGATCGTGCTGCTGACCTTCATCAACATGTCGCTGCTCGCACGCGTGATGCGCGGCTCGATGATCGAGACGCTGTCGAGCAACTACATCCGCACCGCGCGCGCGAAGGGCCTGCCGGGCTCGACGATCGTGCTGCGCCATGCGCTGAAGCCCGCGTTGATGCCGGTCGTGTCGCTGTTCGGCACGGTCTGCATCACGTCGATCACGGCGGCCGTCGTCACCGAATCGGTGTTCGCGCTGCCGGGGCTCGGGCAGCTCGTCGTGAACGGTGCCATCAACCGCGACTACACGCTGGTGCTCGGCCTCGTCGTGCTGACGACCGTCTGCGCGGTGCTGTTCAACCTGCTGGTCGACCTCGCGTATGCGTGGCTCGATCCGCGCATCCGTTATTGAGCGAGGCACAGCGATGACTCCGACTACTCCCGTCGTCGGCCTGCCCGTGCAGACCGACTCGCCGCCGCGTTCGCGCTCGCCGCTCGCGCTTGCGATGGCGCGCTTCCTTCACAACCGTGCGGCCGTGTTCAGCCTCGTGCTGCTCGCGCTCATCACGCTCGCCTGTTTCGTCGGCCCGTGGCTGCTCGCGGCCGATCCTTCGGCAAGCGACTGGGGCTCGATCAGCCTGCCGCCGACCTGGGCGAACCAGCACTGGTTCGGCACCGACGAACTCGGCCGCGACCTGCTGGTGCGCACGCTGATCGGCGGCCGCGTGTCGATCGAGGTCGGCCTGCTCGGCACGCTCGTGTCGGGCCTGTTCGGCGTCGCGTGGGGCGCGACCGCGGGCTTCGCGGGCGGCCGCGTCGACTCCGTGATGATGCGCATCGTCGACATGATGTACGCGATCCCGTACCTGCTGATCGCGATCCTGATGATGACCCTGTTCGGCCGCTCGTTCATGCTGGTCGTGCTGACCATCAGCGCGTTCTCGTGGATCGACATGGCGCGTGTCGTGCGCGGCCAGACGCTGTCGCTGCGCAGCCGCGAGTTCGTCGATGCGGCACGGGCGATCGGCGTGTCGCCGGCGTCGATCGTGCGGCGCCACATCGTGCCGAACCTGCTCGGCGTGGTCGTCGTGTACGCGACGGTCTCGGTGCCGGGCATCGTGCTGACCGAATCGGTGCTGTCGTTCCTCGGCCTCGGTGTGCAGGAACCGATGACGAGCTGGGGCGTGCTGATCCAGGACGGCGCGCAGAAACTGGAATCGATGCCGTGGCTGCTGCTGGCCCCGGCCGTCATGCTGTGCGTGACGCTTTACTGCGTGAACTTCGTCGGCGATGGCCTGCGTGACGCGCTCGACCCGAAGGATCGCTGAAGATGGCCGCACTGCTTGAAGTAGACAACCTCGGCGTGCGCTTCACGCGCAAGGACGCGCCGCCGGTGGACGCCGTGAGCGGCGTGTCGTTCTCGCTCGAAGCCGGCAAGACGCTCGGCATCGTCGGCGAATCGGGCTCGGGCAAGAGCCAGACCGTGATGGCGATGCTCGGCCTGCTGGCCGGCAACGGCACGACCACCGGCGCCGCGCGCTATCGCGGCGACAACCTCCTCGAGATGGATTCACGCGCGCTGAACAAGGTGCGCGGCGACCGGATCGCGATGATCTTCCAGGATCCGATGACGTCGCTCAATCCGTTCCTGACGATCGAGCGGCAGATGACCGAGACGCTGCAGCTGCATCGCAAGCTGTCGCGCAAGGACGCCACGAAGCGCGCGATCGAGGCGCTCGAATCGGTGCGCATTCCCGACGCGGCACGCCGCATCCGCATGTATCCGCACGAGTTTTCGGGCGGCATGCGCCAGCGCGTGATGATCGCGATGGCGCTGCTGTCCGAGCCGGAAATCCTGATCGCCGACGAGCCGACCACCGCGCTCGACGTGACCGTGCAGGCACAGATCATCGACCTGCTGCGCGAGCTGAACCGCGAGCGCGGCACCGCGATCGTGCTGATCACGCACGACATGGGCGTGGTCGCGGGCCTCGCGGACGACGTGATGGTCATGTATGCGGGCCGCACTGTCGAATACGCGCCGGCCGAATCGATCTTCGCGGCGCCGTCGCATCCGTACACGATCGGCCTGCTCAACGCGCTGCCGCGCCTGACCGACGCGGACGATGCGCCGCTCGTCGCGATTCCCGGCAATCCGCCGATGCCCGGCACCGCGCCGGCCGGCTGCGCGTTCGCGAAGCGCTGCACGTATGCGGAAGAACGCTGCGGCGCGGCGCGCCCCGCGCTCGAAACCTATGGCGCCGTGGGCGCGGTGCGCGCGTGCCACCGTCCCGTGGCCGATCTGACGGGAGGTCTGCGATGAGCGTCAATGAACGTCGCCAAGCCGGCGCGACGGACGACACGCTGCTGTCCGTCGAGGGTCTGAAAGTGCATTTCCGCGTGCCGCTCGGCGGCTATCCGTGGTCGCCGAAGGGGACGCTGCGCGCCGTCGACGGCGTGTCGTTCGACGTGAAGCGCGGCGAGACGGTCGGGCTCGTCGGCGAGTCGGGCTGCGGGAAGTCGACGCTCGCGCGCGCGCTGATCGGCCTCGTGCCGATGACGGCCGGCACGGTGAAATGGCGCGGCGAAGCCGTGGCGCCCGATCACCTGCGCGGCACCACGATGCGGCGCGAAGTGCAGATGATCTTCCAGGATCCGCTCGCGTCGCTCGATCCGCGCATGACGATCGAACAGGTCGTCGCGGAGCCGCTCGTCACGCACCAGGCCGGCCTCGGCCGCACCGAGGTGCGCCGCCGCGTGGTCACGATGCTCGAACGCGTCGGCCTGAACGCGCATCACCTGCTGCGTTATCCGCACGAATTTTCCGGCGGGCAGTGCCAGCGCGTCGGCATCGCACGCGCACTGATCGGCGAGCCGAAGCTCGTGATCTGCGACGAACCCGTCTCGGCGCTCGACGTGTCGATCCAGGCGCAGATCGTGAACCTGCTGCGCGACCTGCAACGCGAACTGTCGTTGTCCTATCTGTTCGTTGCACATGACCTGGCGGTGGTGAAGGCCATCAGCCAGCGTGTGCTCGTGATGTATCTCGGCCGCGTGATGGAGTTCGGCACGCGGCATGACGTGTACGGCGTGCCGCAGCACCCGTACACGAAGGCGCTGCTCGACGCGGCGCCGACGCCGGAGCCGGCGCGCGAGCGTGCTCGCCGTCCGATGCTGCTGGCGGGCGAGATGCCCTCGCCGCTCAACCCGCCGTCCGGCTGCGCGTTCCGCACGCGCTGCCCGGTCGCGATCGACGCGTGCGCGCAGGACGTGCCGTTGCCGGAAGTTCGGCAGGGGTCGGCCGCGCGTGTCGCGTGCATCCGCGCGGGTGTGGCGTGAGCTGAAGTGACGCAGCAAACATAACCAAGGCAGGTCAACAGGGGTAGGTGCGGCGCGAACGATCTTCGCGCCGCGGGTACAGGCGCGTCTTTAATCGGGCGCGCCGGGGGGCCGGGCGCGGATCGCAACCGGCGTGGACGATATCAACACAAGACGAGAATGACGATGAAAAAACAGAAGACGATCGGGACGGCATCGAAAATGCTGCTTGCCTGGGGGCTGCCGGCGCTCGCCGGTGTCTCGCTGACGGGCGTCGCGCACGCCGACGACGCGGCCCCCGCGCCGCTGACGGTCGCGCAGGCCGCACCGGGCACGACCGTTGCGCAGGCAACGACCCCGAACGCCATCATCAACGCCGAAGCGAACCAGGCCGTCACGCCGCCCGACGAGCCGTCGGCGCAGTCGCAGTCGAAGGGCTTCATCGCCGACAGCCACCTCAACTTCCTGTTCCGCAACTACGCGGACGTGCTCGACGCCAAGGGCGGGCCGCATCGCCACGCGTGGGTCCAGGGCGCGATGGCGAACTTCGAGTCGGGCTACACGACGGGCCTGATCGGTATCGGTTTCGACGCATCGCTGTATGCGGCGCTGAAGCTCGACGGCGGCCAGGGTGCCGGCAGCATGGTGCACATCGCGAAGGGCGGCGGTGGCGGCAACCAGCTCGCCTGGGCCTATCCCGGCATCTACGATGTGAAGGCGCGCATCTCGAACACGGTGGTCAAGTACGGTCTGCAGGCCGTCGACAACCCGTTCATGGAGCAGCACGACAACCGTGCGCTGCCGCCGACGTTCCTCGGTGCGACGCTCGTCAGCAATGAATTCAAGAACGTGATGCTCGAGGCCGGCAGCTTCACGAAGACCGACGCGCGCGGTCACACGACGCTCACCAACCTGACGACGCAATACGGCGGCACGCGCATCAACCGCCTGTCGTACGTCGGCGGCACGTGGGACTACTCGCCGAACGGCGAAATCGCGCTGTACGCGAACCAGGCCGACGACGTGTGGCACCAGTACTACGCGTCGGTGAAGCACAGCATCGGCAGCCCGCAGACGATCAAGTGGACGGGCTTCGGCAACGTCTACTCGACGCACGACACGGGCGACGCGCTGCAAGGCAAGATCAACAACAACGCATACAGCCTGTCGCTGGCCGCGCAGCACGGCCCGCACGAGCTGCTGCTCGGCTTCCAGCAGGTGCTCGGCGACCAGTTCTTCGACTACCTGAACGAAACGAACGGCATCTTCCTGACCAACTCGATGGACGTCGACTACAACGCGCCGCACGAAAAGTCGCTGCAGCTGCGTTACACGTTCTACGGCAAGGAAGCGGGCCTGCCGGGCTTCAAGGCGATGGTCTGGGGCGTGACGGGCTGGGGGGCGGACGGCAGCGCGGGTGCGGCGAACGACCCGAGCAAGTCGAGCATCTACTGGAGCAACGGTGCACCGGTGCAGGGCCGCCACCACGAGTTCGGCTTCATCCCGTCGTACACGTTCCAGAGCGGCAAGCTGAAGGACACGAAGGTCACGTTCATCGCGATGTGGCATGCCGGTTCGGCACACTACTCGGACGCGACGAACACCGAGTACCGCCTGGTCGTGAACCTGCCGCTGCACGCGTTCTGATCGCCGGGGGCGCAGGCGCCCCCGCCTCGCACGGCCGGCCTTCGATCGACGCGATCAGGCCGGCTTGTGCAGCCCCGCGACCGGATCGTTCGCAGCGGGCATGTCTTCCACGAGCGACGTGAGCTGGCGGCCCGTGTCGCGCCAGGCATCGAGGCCGCCGCGCAGCGCGAGCGCATCGGTGAAGCCGGCGTCGAGCAGGCGCTTCGCCATCAACGCGGCCGTGAACTCGTTCGGGCACGAGCAGTACACGACGAACTTCTGCGAGAACGGATAACGCGCGACGATGTCGCCAATCTGGCGTTCGTCGGCGAACTGCGCGCCGGGTATCGTGAACGGATCGAGCTTGCGGTGCTCGGGCGAGCGCACGTCGAGGACAACCGGCGCGGACGTATCGCGCAGCATCGCGTCGAGCTCGTCGACGCCGACCCGCGCGCTCGCGAGCTGGCGGATCAGCGCGCGGCGGCGCATCCAGCGGATCGCCGCGTACACCGCCAGCACCGCGACGGCCACCAGCAGCGCCGCGCGGCCGAGCTGGCCCGCGCCGGCGAACAGCCAGTCGATCTGGCGCGCGAACATCAGCCCGACCATCAGCCCGACGATCGTCCACAGCGCGGCGCCGAGCGCGTCGTAGCCGAGGAATGTGCGATAGCGCGTGCCGAACGCGCCGGCCATCGGCACCGACACGAGCGACAGCCCCGGAATGAAGCGCGCGACGGCGAGCACGCGCACGCCGTAGCGGCCGAAGAAGCGTTCGGTTTTCTTCACGCAGCTGTCACGCGACAGCGACAGGCGGCAGATCGTCTTCAGCGTCGTGCCGCCGAAGCGCCGGCCGGCGAGGTACCACACGGTGTCGCCGATCAGTGCGCCGAGCACCGACAGCACGACCACCGTGACCAGTTGCGAGCCGATCATCGCCGGGTGCATCGCGGACATCGCGCCGAACAGCACGAGCGTCGGCATCGCGGGTACCGGCAGCCCGATGGCCGCCGCGAGCACGTTGACGAAGACGAGAAGCGGCCCGTATTGGGCGACGAGGTCGCGGAGGAGCATGACGGCTGGCCGAAAAGGAAACGCGCGCGGAAAGCACGCAGATGGGCCGATTATCGGCCTTTTTCAAGTCAGCGGCGGGAATAACGCAACGTGCGTGATGGCGGCAGGGGGCGCGGTGAGCCGGCGCGTTGCGCGCGGCTCACCGTTCGGAATCAGGAGGAGGTGCGGGCGAGCGACGCCGCGCCGTGGTTTTCGCCGGGGAGCTCGGCGCCGTGCGAGCGGATCGCCGCGATCAGTTCGGCCGGCGTGATCTCGTAGCGGACTTCGCGGTGGATGCCGGGCTTGCGTTCGTCGATCTCGATCAGCAGCACGCTCTTGCCGTCGCCGGTTGCTTCGAGCCGGAGCGAGCGCAGTTCGCGACCGTCGGTCGGGTCGTGTTCGGTGAGCAGGGTCATTGCCCCGGATGAGCCGGAAGTGCGCATCGAACCTATCCTCGTATCGTGGATGCCGTAGTGGCGAAGATGTCTTGGTTGAATACAGCTTGGCGCAGTTTAACGCGAACGGGCCGCAATTCGGAGCAATTTCGTTGGGGGGAATTGAGGGCTGAACCATTGATCCTTCTGATGTTTGAGCCGCGCGGGGCGGGCGTTTGCGCCGGATCGGGCGCAGCCGCGGCCGGCGCCTGACCGCCGTGCGCGGCC
>NZ_JAAGPC010000197.1:0-15676 GCF_017104595.1 Burkholderia sp. Tr-20390
CCGATCCGCTCGACACGCTGCGCGACGAAGGCGGCAAGGGCGACGAAGCGGCCCCCGCCACCGTGCCGGCCGAAGGCGCAGCACATGCACCGGCGCCGCACGACGACGAGCCGGCCGCAGCCGGGACGCACGACCCGGCACGGCACGGCCCGCGCGACGCTCAATAGATCACGACGGGCGCCGGCCGGTAGTACACGGGCCGCGCCGGCACGACGATGCATCCGGCCAGCGTGATCGCGACGAGCGCGATGGCGATTGCGGTTCTTTTCATCGTCCGGCTCCATCAGGCCCAGTGACCACGGGTCCAGAACCAGTTCGGACCGCGCTGGTCCCAATGGCCCGGCACCCATTGCATACCGACGCGCTCGGCTTCCCAGTGACCGCCGATCCACACGTAGCGGCCATGCTCCCAGTGCCAGTGCCCGCGATCCCACACGTAGCCCACGCGCGAGGCCGGCACGACCTCGTAGCGCACCGGCGGCGGCGCGTTCGGCGCGACGATCACGACTTCCTCGGTGCGCACGGCGACCGGCTCGGCGACGACCATGCGGCCCTGCGGCACGATCACGGGAGTGCCGACGAGAATCTCGTCCGCATGCGCGGCAAGCGGCGCGACGACGGCTGACAGGCTCGCGGCAAGCAAGGCGAGCGAAACGATACGACGTTGAACGGTAGAGACAGCCATCACAACCTCCTGGTTGAACAAGTTACGCGAGCGTATTCGTTCAATGCGGGAGGCGCGGTAACGGCCGACAGACGCCGTGTTACGGCATGCCCGAAAGTGCAACAGGGCGTAAGACGCGCACGGCGGCGAGTGCCGCCGTGCGGAGGGATACCTGCAACGGTCAGGCTTGCGGGATCTCGATCTTCACTTCGAGGACTTCGAGATCGTCCTGGCGCTCGAGGCTCACGCGGATGTCATCGTCCGAAATATGGACATACTTCGAGATGACCGCGACCAGCTCCTTCTGCAGCGCCGGCAGGTAATCGGCCGGCGGCCGGCCGCCGACGCGCTCGTGCGCGATGATGAGCTGCAGGCGCTCCTTCGCGACCGATGCGGACTTTTTCTTCTCGCCGAGGAGAAACGAAAGGATGGACATGGGCGGCCTCCGTTACTTGCTGCCGAAGAGGCGCTGCAGCAGGCCCGGCTTCTGGTAATCGGTGAAGCGCAGCGGCTTGTCTTCGCCGAGGAAACGCGCGACGACGTCCTTGTACGCTTCCGCCACGTCGGTACCGTCGATATGCACGGCCGGCAGACCCTGGTTCGATGCATGCAGCACGGCTTCCGACTCGGGCACCACGCCGATCAGCTTGATGCGCAGGATCTCGCTGATGTCCTCGAGCGACAGCATCTCGCCTTCGCTGACGCGCTTGGGGCTGTAGCGCGTGATCAGCAGGTGTTCCTTGATCGGATCCTTGCCTTCGGTCGCGCGCTTCGTCTTCGACGACAGGATGCCGAGAATGCGATCCGAGTCACGCACCGACGACACTTCCGGGTTCGTGACGATCAGCGCTTCGTCCGCGAAGTACATCGCGTGCAGTGCGCCCGCCTCGATACCGGCCGGCGAATCGCAGACGACGTATTCGAAGTCCATCGCGACCAGGTCGTTCAGCACCTTCTCGACGCCGTCACGCGTGAGCGCATCCTTGTCGCGCGTCTGCGACGCCGGCAGGATGAACAGGTTCTCGCACTTCTTGTCCTTGATCAGCGCCTGGTTCAGGTTCGCTTCGCCCTGGATCACGTTCACGAGGTCGTACACCACGCGGCGCTCGCAGCCCATGATGAGATCGAGGTTACGCAGGCCGACGTCGAAGTCGATCACGGCCGTCTTGTGGCCGCGCAGCGCGAGACCGGACGCAAAGCTCGCGCTCGTCGTCGTCTTGCCCACGCCGCCCTTGCCCGAGGTCACCACGATGATTTTTGCCATTTACCCAATACCCTGTGTTCGTCAATGAGAGCCGATCGATCCGGAGCGCTCCGCGTGTTTTACGTCAGGCGCAGCGGTTCGATCATCAGTTTTTCCTCTTCGAGCCGGATCTGCACCGATTTGCCCAGTACTTCGGCGGGCAACGGGTTCTCGGTTGTTCGATAGATACCCGCGATCGAAATCAGTTCCGGCTCGAGACACGTGCAGAAAATGCGCGCGTCGTGATTGCCGTGCACGCCCGCGAGTGCGCGGCCGCGCAACGGCGCGTAGATGTGGATATTGCCTTCCGCGATGATCTCCGCGCCGTGACTGACCGGCGCGAGCACCACGAGGTCTCCTTTCGCGTAAATCTGCTGCCCCGAACGCAACGGCCGGTCGATCACCAGCGTCTGCCCACCGGCCTGCACGGGCGTCGGCGCGGGCTCCGACGGCTGTTCGGGCGCCGCTGCGGCTGCCGCAGCGGTGGCGGGCTCGACGGCTGGCACTGCCGCCGGTTCCGCTTCGTCGGCAGGTTTTGCGGCCGGCGCGCGGCGATCGCGCGCCTCCAGCAACGGCAGGCCGGCTTCCCCCGCCCAGCCCTGCGTTGCCAGTGCGACGACGCCCACCGGACGCATCCGCACGTCGTTCAGCATCTGGCGGATGTCCGCGAGCGCGACGCGTTCGCCGTCAGCCAGGCGGCGGACGTCGATCGCGACGACATCGTCGGCGAAAAACTCGGGAGTCGCTTCGAAGCGCTTGACCAGTTCGGTACGCAACGCATCGAGATCGGTCGTCTTCACGGTGAACAGCAACGTATCGACCGATCCGCTGCGCAGCTCGAAGAATGGCGATTTTTTAAGCGACATGAACACTCTGCAAAAATTTTTTGCGTATTTTACAGGCGTCCACGCGCGCGGCCATTATTTTTGGGGAACCGGGTGGCGGCGGCCCGGGCGGGCGCGCAACCGGCATGCGGGCAGGCAAGCGGGCGACCCCATCCTCATCGCGCCGTGCGGCCCGCGTTCTGACGTCACGTCAGTGCTTCATCTGCGATACGTACAGCGATTTCATCGCGCCGGGCATCCGTGCGATCGGCGCGTGTTCGCCGGTATTGCCGAAACCCGCCCGCTCGTAGAAGCGGATCGCGTTGCGGTTCGCATCGGCAATCCACGCGTAGACGTCCTGGGCACCGCGCTCGGCGAGCCAGGCGGTGGCCGTCTCCAGCAGCAGCACGCCGCCGCGCAGATGACGCACCGCGTGCGCCACCCACAGCTCACTGACGAACGCACGCCGATCGGGCGTATTGTCGAAATACGCGCCGATCATGCCGGCCGGATGGCCTTCGGTATACAGCAGGAAAGTCGTCGACTCGTCGGACACGGCGCGCTGCGCGGCAATCGCCGACGCCGCGTCCGTTTCGACGTTCAGCAATTCGGCCTCCGGCGCTTCGCCGGGCGCGTAGGGCTCGCGCAGCGATGCGGCGCGGAGTTCGCGATACACGCCACCCTGGTCGGCAACGATACGACGAACGGTCAAGGTCGAACTCATGCAGGCACAGCCCCCTTCGGACAGCAAGCTACTAGCTTCAACCGAAAGCGGGGCATGAGTCAAATCGTTATTTTCAAATGACAGCGCGAATCGAAAGGCAGCACGCACCGCCGGCGGCCAGTCGGCCCGTTCGTGTGCAGGTGCAGCATCGCGATGCCGATGCGTGCCGCCGAAAGACGGTTGCGGCGGCCTCGTTCGACGCATGCCGGCAGTCGCCTTGCGACATGCGGCAGTTGCCCGTCAGAGCCAGTGGATTTCAGCGCGAAAGCCGTAATGATCCGTAAGATTGGAGACCCCGGAAATAGATATCACGGGCACCTGCCGCCCTCTCGATATTGCATTGCAACATTTGTTGCGAACCCGTGGCGCCGACACCCGCACGCGTCACGACACGCCATCCGTCTGACAAACCGGTCGGCCGTACGGGTCGATCCGGCGCTCCCCGCATGTTTCAATCAGCGTGCGCAGGCCCTTCCCTGCCTGCGCCGCACACGCCCGTCCGTTTGGAGCGGCGCGCCTAGCGCCGGAGTTTGGCAACCGTGCGCGTGGGTCGTATAACAGGCAGAACCGGGTGACGATCCGGCTCGACCGCGCGTGCTTCGCGGACCAACGAGAATTCGAACAATCGTACAGGCGGCCGCCCTCGGGCCGGCCGGCAGGAGGGAGACAATGGCAATGACCCACGGATCGGCTTCGGGCTGGTCGGATGGCAAGCGTTACCTGTGGCTGCTCGGCGCGCTGACGATCACGCTGCCGATCCTCGCCGCCCAGCTCGCGCTGTCGACGGGCCTGCACGTATTCTGGTGGTTCGGCCCGCTGTTCGCGTTCGGCGTGATCCCGATCCTCGACACGCTGATCGGCGACGATCGCGACAACCCGCCCGAGGACGTCGTGCCGCATCTCGAACGGGAGCGCTACTACCGGTTGATCGTCTATCTCGCGACCCTCGTCGAATATGTCGCGTTCTTCGCGTGCGTCTGGATCGTCGGCACGCACGCGCTCGCCTGGTACGACTACGTCGGCTTCGCGCTGTCGCTCGGCGCCGCGACGGGCATCTCGATCAATACCGCGCACGAACTCGGGCACAAGACCAACCGCTTCGAGCGCTGGCTCGCGAAGATCACGCTCGCGCCGGTCGCATACGGCCACTTCTACGTCGAGCACAACCGCGGGCACCACGTGCGCGTCGCGACGGCGGAGGATCCGGCGAGCGCGCGCTACGGCGAATCGTTCTGGGCGTTCCTGCCGCGCACCGTGACCGGCAGCATCCGCTCGGCGTGGCGGCTCGAGAAGGCCCGCCTCGAACGGCTCGGGCATTCGCCGTGGACCTGGCGCAACGAAGTGCTGCACGCGTGGGCGATGACCGTCGTCGTGTGGGGCATCGCGATCGCGATGGCCGGCAAGGTCGTGATTCCGTTCCTCGTGATCCAGGCCGTCTACGGCGCGTCGCTGCTCGAAGTCGTGAACTACGTCGAGCATTACGGGCTCGGCCGCCGCAAGCTGCCGAACGGCCGCTACGAACGCTGCACGCCGCAGCATTCGTGGAACAGCAATCACGTCGTCACCAACCTGTTCCTGTACCAGTTGCAGCGGCACGCCGACCATCATGCGAATCCGACGCGCTCGTACCAGGCGCTGCGCCACTTCGACGATGCGCCGCAACTGCCGGCCGGCTACGCGACGATGATCCTGTTCGCGTACGTGCCGCCGCTCTGGTATCGCGTGATGAATCCGCGCGTCGTCGCGCACTACGGCGGCAACATGGCGCAGTCGAACATCAAGCCGTCGATCCGCGCCCGGGTGCTCGCGCAGTATCCGGCCGCGGCGTGATCGCGGGGGACGGGCCGGGATCGATCGGCACAGGCGCGCCGCTGAAAGCCGACCCGCGCCGGCCCCGGTTCCCTCGAAGTCTGGCGCGACGGCCGCCGCCATCACGCCATTTCCGGCAGCCTGAACACGGCCACCGCATGGCGCAGCGCGCTCGCCTGCTCGGCCAGCGCCTGCGTCGCGGCCGAGGCCTGCTCGACGAGCGCCGCGTTGCGCTGCGTCGCTTCGTCCATCTGCGTCACCGCGATGTTCACCTGCTGGATGCCGCCGCTCTGCTCCTGCGACGCGGACGAGATCTCGCCGACGATCGTCGTGACGCGCTGCACCGCGCCGACGATCTCGTGAATCGATTCGCCCGCCCGGCCGATCAGCACGGCGCCCTCGTCGACCCGCTTCGTCGACTGCTCGATGAGCCCCTTGATCTCCTTCGCCGCGGCGGCGCTGCGCTGCGCGAGCGTGCGCACTTCCGCCGCGACGACCGCGAAGCCGCGCCCCTGTTCGCCCGCGCGAGCCGCCTCGACCGCTGCGTTCAGCGCGAGGATGTTGGTCTGGAACGCGATGCCGTCGATCACCGCGATGATCTCGCCAACCTTGGCGGAGCTGTCGGCGATGCCGTTCATCGTGCCGACGGCATCCGTCATCACGCCGCCGCCCGCCGCCGCGATGTTCGACGCGTCGTGCGCCAGCTGCGCCGCGTGCTGCGCGTGCTCGGCCGACTGGCGGACGATGCCCGTGAGTTCGGTCATGCTGGCGGCCGTCTCCTCGAGCGACGCGGCCTGCGCCTCGGTCCGTGCCGACAGGTCGTGATTGCCCGACGCGATCTGGGCGCTCGCCGTCGCGACGGCTTCGGCGTGCGTACGCACTTCGAGCACGACGCCCGACAGGCTCGTCTGCATCGTCTGCAACGCGCGCAGCAGATCGGCGATCTCGTCGCGGCCGGCCGCGTCGACGTCGCGCGTCAGGTCGCCTTCGGCGACGGCCTGCGCGCAGGCCACCGCACGGTCGAGCGGACGCAGGATCGCGCGGCTGAACAGGAATGCGCCGACCATCGCGACGCCGAGCACAACCAGCATCAGCACGAGGCTCGCGGTCGTGGCGTGCTGCGCGTCGCGGCTCGCCTGCGCCGACACCGCGGCGCTCTCGTCGGCGATCGACTTCGCGGCCCGCTCCAGCAGTGCCGCCGGCTCGCGGTCCACGCCCGCCACCGCGGCATCGCCCGCCGACGGCTCGAAGCCGGCCGCCTTGAACGCGTCGAACCCGCGCCGGTAACCCTCGCCCATCGCCGTGTGCGCGCGCATGAACTGCTCGACGAGCGAGCGGCTCTCGCCGGGCGGCAACTGGTGAACGAGCTGCGCGGCGAGCGTGTCGACCGTCCGCTCGCGCGTCTGGAACGCCTGCCAATACTTGTCGAGCTTGTCGGGCTGCTTGCCGCGCAACAGCGTGTCCTTCCATTCCTGCACTTGCAGCTTGAACTGTACGAGCGTGGCCGACACGAGCCGTTCCTCGCCGACGTTCGTCTGCACGTCGTCGGCAAACGTATCGATCGACCGATTGAGAATGTGGATACCGTACAGCGCGCCACAGAACATCAGCAGCAGCGCGACAGCGAATGCGAGGGGAATCTTGTAGCTCAGCTTCATGGGACCTTGAATCGACGGGGAACGATGCGATCCGGCACGAGCGCCGGCCGCCGCCCCGTGTTAACGGCCCGGGAAGCGCGGGCTTAAAGCTGAAGAAAGCAGTAAAGACCGGACGTGCATAACGAGGCCGGTCAGTGCGATCAGGTCGAATGCGTCGCGCGCGGCCCGATTGTCGCGCCCCATCCAGCGGCGCACGACGACGATCGACGGTACGCCGAGTACGATCCTCGCGATCACGTTGGACAGGTAGTGGCGCGGCCACCTTGGGTCGGCGTCGGCACGATCATCGCGGCATTCAGCACGATCGATGCTGCGTTTGCCATTCAGCGCGGCTGTATCGAGGACGCGGCACGATCATGCATGCGGTGGGCGCCCCCGCATCTGCACGATCCGAATTGCCGAAGGTCGAGCTGTTGCCACTACAACGGCTTGCGACTCGACGCACGCACCGCGAACCCAAAACGAAAAACCCCTTGATCCTTCCGGATCAAGGGGCTTCGTATTTTGGCGGAGAGGGTGGGATTCGAACCCACGGTACGGGGAAACCGTACGCCTGATTTCGAGTCAGGTACATTCGACCACTCTGCCACCTCTCCTTCCTTGCTGCATCTCGCGGCTGGTCGTTTCCGCGAGAAAAAGATTATAAGACGATCGCTTCGCAGCTGACAAGCCCTTTCTGCAATTTTTTTTGCGAGGGCTTTGACGGCCGCGTTACGACGCCTGTGCCGGCGCGTCGATACGCTCGATGCCGCCCATGTACGGACGCAGCGCTTCCGGCACCGTGACCGAGCCGTCCGCGTTCTGGTAGTTCTCCAGCACCGCGACGAGCGTGCGGCCGACGGCGAGACCCGAACCGTTCAGCGTATGCACGAGCTCCGGCTTGCCCTGCGCATTGCGGAAACGCGCCTGCATCCGGCGCGCCTGGAACGCTTCGGTGTTCGAGCAGCTCGAGATCTCGCGATAGGTGTTCTGCGCAGGCAGCCACACTTCGAGGTCGAACGTCTTCGCGGCCGAGAAACCCATGTCGCCCGTGCACAGCGTGATCACGCGGTACGGCAGGCCGAGCTTCTGCAGGATCGCTTCTGCATGGCCGACCATCTCGTCGAGCGCGGCGTACGACGTTTCCGGCGCGACGACCTGCACCATCTCGACCTTGTCGAACTGGTGCTGGCGGATCATGCCGCGCGTGTCGCGGCCGTACGAACCGGCTTCCGAGCGGAAGCACGGGGAATGCGCGGTCAGCTTGATCGGCAGGGCGGACGCGTCGACGATCGACTCGCGCACGGTGTTGGTCAGCGAGATTTCCGACGTGGAGATCAGGTATTGCGTGACCTTGTTGTCCTCGCCGCCCTTCTCGACGCGGAACATGTCGTCCGCGAACTTCGGCAGCTGGCCCGTGCCGTACAGGATCTCGGGGTTCACGATGTACGGCGTATACGTCTCGGTGTAGCCGTGCTGCTGCGTGTGCGTGTCGATCATGAACTGCGCGAGCGCGCGGTGCAGGCGCGCGATCGAGCCGCGCAGCATCGTGAAGCGCGCGCCGGCGAGCTTCGCGCCGGTCTCGAAATCGAGGCCGAGCGGCGTGCCGACGTCGACGTGATCCTTCACCTCGAAATCGAACTGGCGCGGCGTGCCCCAGCGGCGCACCTCGACGTTGTCGGCTTCGTCCTTGCCGACCGGCACGCTTTCATGCGCGACGTTCGGCATGCCCAGCATCAGGTCGGACAGGCGCGCCTGGATCTCGCCGAGCTTGGCTTCTCCCGCCTTCATTTCGTCGCCGATCCCGCCGACCTCGGCCATCACGGCCGACGTGTCCTCGCCCTTCCCCTTCATCGCGCCGATCTGCTTCGACAGGCTGTTGCGGCGCGCCTGGAGCTCTTCGGTGCGGGTCTGGATCGCGCGGCGTTCCGCTTCGAGCGCGGAGAAGGCGGCGATGTCGAGGGTGTAGCCGCGATCGGCGAGGCGCTGGGCGACGCCGTCGAGGTCTTTGCGCAGCAACTGGATGTCGAGCATGGGAGGACTTGGAGAATCGTTGTGTAAGACGGGAATTCTAACGCACCGCGGGGCTGCCACGGCACTGGCCGGACGGACAATGCTGCAAACGGGCGATGACCGTGGCGCGACGGCCATGGCAGTATCGCAGTGCCGGACCGCCCGTCGGCGCCCGCGAAATCGCGCGGCATCGACGCGCCGCGGATCGCGAAACACCCGGGCGTGCCCGCCGCAACGCATCGAACGAGGCACGCGCCCCCCGTCACAACGACTCAAGGACCCCGATGGCCATCGAACTGGAGAAGGACGTACGCGACCGCGCGATCGCGTCGCTGCAACGCTATTTCACAGAAAACATGGATGAGCCGATCGGCAATATCCAGGCAGGTGCCCTGCTGCACTTCTTCGTCGAGGAAATCGCGCCCGCGATCTACAACCTCGCGATCGCGGATGCACAGCAGAGCCTGCACGCCCGCGTCACCGAACTCGACATCGAGTGCCATCAGGAGCCGTTCGGCTACTGGAAGAAGCAGCCGGCCCGCAAGCGCTGACGCGTTCGCGGCACCGGCGCAGGCCGCGCCGGACGTTGCCCGGTCAGTCCTTCTTGCCGGCCTCGCGGTCGAGTTCGCGCAGCCACGCGAGCTTGTCGGCGATCTTCGATTCGAGCCCGCGCGGCACCGGCTGGTACCAGCGCGGCTCGCGCATCCCGTCCGGCAGGTACGTCTCGCCGGCCGCATACGCATTCGGCTCGTCGTGCGCGTAACGGTAGGCGTGACCGTAACCGAGTTCCTTCATCAGCTTGGTCGGCGCGTTGCGCAGATGCACGGGCACCTCGCGCGACTTGTCCTGTTTCACGAACGCCATCGCCTGGTTGAACGCGTTGTAGCCCGCGTTGCTCTTCGCCGCGCACGCGAGATAGATCACCGCCTGCCCGAGCGCGAGCTCGCCTTCCGGCGAGCCGAGGCGCTCGTAGGTTTCGGCCGCGTCGTTCGCCACCTGCAGCGCGCGCGGATCGGCGAGGCCGATGTCTTCCCACGCCATCCGCACGATCCGCCGCGCGAGATACTTCGGATCCGCGCCGCCGTCGATCATCCGGCAGAACCAGTACAGCGCGCCGTCCGGGCTCGAACCGCGCACCGACTTGTGCAGCGCCGAGATCTGGTCGTAGAAGTTGTCGCCGCCCTTGTCGAAGCGCCGTGCGTTCAGCGTCATTGCGCTGCTGACGAATTCGGCATCGATCGTCGCGGTGCCGGCCGACGTGGCCGCCGTCTGAGCCTGCTCGAGCAGGTTCAGGAAGCGCCGCGCGTCGCCGTCCGCATAGCCGACCAGCGTATCGATCGCCTTGTCGTCGAACGACAGGCCGTCGAGTGCAATTTCCTGTGCACGCTTCAGCAACTGGCGCATCTCGTCGTCGTCCAGCGACTTCAGCACGTACACCTGCGCACGCGACAGCAACGCCGAGTTGACCTCGAAGCTCGGGTTCTCGGTCGTCGCGCCGATGAAGGTCACGAGCCCCGACTCGACGAACGGCAGCAACGCGTCCTGCTGCCCCTTGTTGAAGCGGTGGATTTCGTCGACGAACAGGATCGTGTGGCGGCCGGTGCGGTTCAGCGTGTCCTTCGCCTGCTCCATCGACTCGCGGATGTCCTTCACGCCGCCGAGCACCGCGGACAGCGCAATGAACTCGCAGTCGAACGCGAGCGCGGTGAGCCGTGCGAGCGTCGTCTTGCCGACGCCGGGCGGCCCCCACAGGATCATCGAATGCGGCTTGCCCGATTCGAACGCGAGCCGCAGCGGCTTGCCTTCGCCCAGCAAATGCGTCTGGCCGATCACCTCGGCGAGCGTCTTCGGCCGCAGCGCCTCGGCGAGCGGGCGGCGCGGCTCGACTTGAAACAGGTCGGACATGAACCCTCGCTCCACATCAAACGATGGCGGCCGAACCGGCCGCCGGACCCGACATTATGACAGCCGCGCGAAAGCACCGCCGCGCCTGGTGCCCGGCGCCCGGTGCCCGCGCCCAGAAACAACAAGGGCCTGCCGTCGCCGGCAGGCCCTTCGCTGAAACAGCAGCGCGCGGGCGCCGGTCAGCCAGTAATCACGTCGGCGCCCTTCGGCACGACGAACTTGAACGTATCGCCCTTCAGCGGCGGATTCGTCTGGATGTTCGTAAACGTCAGCAGCGTGACGTTGCCGAACACGTCGTGCAGTTCCATCGCGGCGAGCGTGCCGTTCTTGAAGCCGATGCCGATCCGCTGGAACTGCGTGTCCTGCGCCTTCGGCAGCATTTCGAGCCACTCGATGCCGCCCTTTTCGCCGGCATCGCGCAGTGTGTAGTTCTTCTCCAGATCGTTGCTGCCGAACAGGATCGCGGCGGGGCTCGCGCCCAGCGCGCCGTTCAGCTTGCGCTCGGTGACCTGGTTCAGGTCGCGGTCGTACACGTAGAGCTTGTCGCCGTCGGCCTGCAGCACCTGCTGGTACGGCTTCTGGTACGTCCAGACGAACTTGCCCGGGCGTGCGAACACGAACGTGCCGCTCGAATTGTCGGTGGGCTTCGGCACGGCCTGCGCGGCGCTCGCGCCCTTCGCCGGGGCCTTGACGATCTGCTGCGTGAAGTCGCCCTTCGCCGAACGCACCTGCGACACGAACGCCTTCAGTTGCTCGGTGCCGCCCGCGAACGCGTGCGTCGCCGCGAGCATCAGCGAGGCGCCGGCGAGCGCCGCGCCGAGCCAGCGCCGCGTCGAACGAAGGGACATTGCGAACGAATGTTGCTGCATATTGCGGTTTTCTCCCTGGGTGGCCGGCGCTGCGAACGCCGCGGACTCATTCCGCGTCGCGCGCCGGCACAAGAATTTCGCGGTTGCCGCTCGACGACATCGCCGACACGAGCCCCGACTGCTCCATCTGCTCGAGCAGCCGCGCCGCGCGGTTGTAGCCGATCCGCAGGTGGCGCTGCACGAGCGAGATCGATGCGCGGCGGTTCTTGATGACGATCTCGACCGCCTGGTCGTACAGCGGATCAGACTCCTCGCCGCCTTCGCCGGTTCCCGCGCCGGCCGAGCCCTCGTCGCCGTCGGCGGTGCCGCCTTCGAGCAGGCCCTCGACGTAGTTCGGCTCGCCCTGCTCCTTGAGCTTCTCGACGACGCGGTGCACTTCGTCATCCGCGACGAACGCGCCATGCACGCGCACCGGCAGCCCGGTGCCCGGCGCCAGGTACAGCATGTCGCCCATCCCGAGCAGCGATTCGGCGCCCATCTGGTCGAGAATCGTGCGCGAGTCGATCTTCGACGACACCTGGAACGCGATCCGCGTCGGCACGTTGGCCTTGATCAGGCCCGTGATCACGTCGACGGACGGACGCTGCGTCGCGAGGATCAGGTGGATGCCGGCCGCGCGCGCCTTCTGCGCGATCCGTGCAATCAGTTCCTCGACCTTCTTGCCGACGACCATCATCAGGTCGGCCAGCTCGTCGATCACCACGACGATGTTCGGCAGGCGGCCGAGCGGCTCCGGATCGTCCGGCGTCAGGCTGAACGGATTCGGCAGCTTCTCCTCGCGCTTCGCGGCCTCGTCGATCTTATTGTTGTAGCCCGCCAGGTTGCGCACGCCGAGCTTGCTCATCAGCTTGTAGCGGCGCTCCATCTCGGCGACCGTCCAGTTCAGCGCGTGGCCGGCCTGGCGCATGTCGGTGACGACCGGGCACAGCAGGTGCGGAATGCCTTCGTAGACGCTCATTTCGAGCATCTTCGGATCGATCAGGATCAGGCGCACCTGGTCAGCCGTCGCCTTGTACAGCAGCGACAGGATCATCGCGTTGATCCCGACCGACTTGCCCGAGCCGGTCGTGCCGGCCACCAGCAGGTGCGGCATCTTCGCGAGATCCGCGCACACCGGCTTGCCGCCGATGTCCTTGCCGAGGCTCAGCGTCAGCGCCGACGACGCGGCCGCGTACACCTCGGAACCGATGATCTCGGACAGGTGCACCGTCTGGCGGCGCTGGTTCGGCAGCTCGAGCGCCATGTAGTTCTTGCCGGGAATCGTCTCGACGACGCGGATCGACACGAGCGACAGCGAGCGCGCGAGATCCTTCGCGAGGTTGACGATCTGGCTGCCCTTCACGCCGGTGGCAGGCTCGATCTCGTAGCGTGTAACGACCGGGCCCGGATAGGCGGCGACGACGCTCGCCTCGACGCCGAAATCCTTCAGCTTCTTCTCGATCAGGCGCGACGTGAACTCGAGCGTGTCGGCGGAAATCGCCTCCTGCGCCTTCGGCGCGGGATCGAGCAGCGATACCGCGGGCAGCGTCGAATCGCCCGGCAGGTCGGTGAAGAGCGGCACCTGGCGCTCGCGCTCGACGCGCTCGGACTTCGCCGGCGTGACGACCGGCGGCACGATCGTCACGGGCTCGTGATCCTCGATGCGCACGCGCTCCTCTTCGACCTTGCCTTCGCGGCGCACGGCCGCGGCCTCGCCGAGCTTGCGGTCGCGCTCGGCCTCGCGGCGCAGCTTCGCGACGTTGACGGCGGACAGGATCGCGCCGCCGACACGCTCGGCGACCGACAGCCACGAGAAACGGAAATACAGCGACAGGCCGATCGCGAGCGCGATCAGCAGCAACAGCGTGCCGCCCGTGAAGCCAAACGCATGCGACATCGCACCCGCGACGGCCTCGCCGACGACGCCGCCCGGCGCGCGCGGCAACTGCACCTTCAGCGACCACATGCGCAGCGCCTCGATGCCGTCGCACGCCAGCACGACGAGCACGAACGCGAGGATTTCGGTGAGCCAGCCGATCGGCCGCTCGGGTTCGTCCGAGACCGCCTCGTGGCGCGTGATGCGGCGATAGTTGACGGCGATGCGCCGCGCGAGCGGCACGATCAGCCAGTAGGCCGACAGGCCGAACAGCAGCAGGATGATGTCGGCCGTCCACGCGCCGACGCGGCCGGCCCAGTTCGTGATGTGATCCACCTGGGCGGCGTGCGTCCAACTCGGATCGCGCCGGCTGTAGCTCAGCAGGGCCATCACCAGAAATGCGCAGAGCGCGACCTGGAGAATCCAGCGGATCTCCGTGAGGAGCTTCGACATCCGGTGCGGCAACGCCTGTGCCTGGGCGGAATAAGGAGCTTTTGCCATGAATCCGTATAAAGAGGACGGGCCGTGCGCCCGCCTGTCGTTCGATCCCGCTTATTGTAAACGCTGCACCGGGCCGCCAAGTGTAAATGACGGTTACATAACAGGGCCGCGGCGCCGACGACCCCGCGGGTGCATTTCCCGGCAGCCCTTTCGCCGTGGTACGGCCGCCCCCGTCGGGCACCGCCGCGACGCCCCTCGAGCCGGCGCCAGGCCCCGCTGCACACGTGCGGCAACGCGCCGCCGGGCGCCCTGCCCACCCCGCGTGCGCGACCGTTGCACTGCCCGACACTATCGCGACGATTGAAACTCTCGTTCGGCAACGCAGCAACGGGGCCTTTATAATGCGCGTCTGATACCCATCTATGACGGCATCCCGGTCAACCCGGATCGTACGGCGAGCCCTACCCCGCCCGCCGCGGCCGCCTTTTACGGATTCGCACATGTCCACGCCCAAACACGCCAAAGTCCTGATTCTCGGTTCCGGCCCCGCCGGCTACACGGCTGCCGTCTACGCGGCACGCGCCAACCTGTCCCCGGTGCTGATCACCGGCATCGCGCAGGGCGGCCAGCTGATGACCACGACCGACGTCGAAAACTGGCCGGCAGACGCGAAAGGCGTGCAGGGTCCGGAGCTGATGGCGCGCTTCCTCGAGCACGCCGAGCGCTTCAACACCGAAATCGTGTTCGACCACATCCACACCGCGAAGCTGCACGAGCAGCCGATCCGCCTGATCGGCGACTCGGGCGAATACACGTGCGACTCGCTGATCATCGCGACCGGCGCGTCCGCGCAGTATCTCGGCCTGCCGTCCGAGGAAGCGTTCATGGGCAAGGGCGTGTCGGCCTGCGCGACCTGCGACGGCTTCTTCTATCGCGGCCAGGAAGTCGCGGTGATCGGCGGCGGCAACACGGCCGTCGAGGAAGCGCTCTACCTGACGGGCATCGCGAAGAAGGTCACGGTGATCCACCGCCGCGACAAGTTCCGCGCGGAGCCGATCCTGATCGATCGCCTGCTGGAGAAGGAAAAGGAAGGCGCGGTCGTGATCAAGTGGGATCACGTGCTCGACGAAGTGACCGGCGAGGATTCGGGCGTCACGGGCCTGCGCATCAAGAACGTGAAGACCGGCGCAACGGAAGACCTCAACGTGCAGGGCGTGTTCGTCGCGATCGGCCACAAGCCGAACACCGACCTGTTCCAGGGCCAGCTCGAGATGAAGGACGGCTACATCCTGACGAAGAGCGGCCTGCACGGCAACGCGACGTCGACGAGCGTGCCGGGCGTGTTCGCCGCGGGCGACGTGCAGGACAACGTGTACCGCCAGGCGATCACCAGCGCCGGCACGGGCTGCATGGCCGCGCTCGACGCGCAGCGCTACCTCGAAAGCCTGCACGACAAGAAGTAAGCCGCGAGACCTGTCGCGCCGGGCGCTACAATGGCGTCCGCTGCCGCGACGCGGGTCTGGCCGGACAAGCCGCTGCCGCCGTGCAGCGGCTTTTTTTTGCCCGCGCGCCCGAACGCGCCTGCCCTGCGTACCGAATCATGGCGAAGAACCAGCCCCATCCGAGCGATCCCGCGAAGCGGCAGATCGCCGCCCGTCCCGCGAACCCCGCGCCCGTCGCGCCGGCGCCCGC
>NZ_JAAGPC010000198.1:0-15649 GCF_017104595.1 Burkholderia sp. Tr-20390
GGACGGCCTGCATCCAGACGCGCAGGATCAGCGCGGCGCCGAACAGCGTGAAAACGGTATTGAGCAGAAAACGGGCGATCTCGCCGAACATCGTTGGCATCCTTTTTAGTCAGTAGCGTGCGGCCGCAACGGCAGGCGCTGCCACTGCCGGTGCGACAGCCGGTACTGCAACAGCCGGCGCAGCAGCTGCGACAGCCGGTACTGCAGCAGCCGGCGCAGCGGCAACCGGCGCCATCGACGGCACGGGCACGGGTACCGGCACCGACACGGGTGCTGCCTGCACGAAAGACGTCGCCACCGGGCGGGGCTGCGCTGGTGCCGGCGCGGCAGCGCCGAGCGGCGGCAAGCCCATGCGGTCGCGCACGATCGGATCGCGATACTTCACGTCGTCGGCGACCGTCGCTTCCACGCTCGGCGCCACGTTCGAACGGGCGAGCGGCGCGGTCGTGCCCGGGCACAGGTGCCCGGTCGCCTCGACCGCACGCCGGTTCGCGTCGCTCTGGCAGAGCAGCGCGAGCGCCACGTCGGTCAGGCCCATCGCACGGAATTCACGCGCATCGAGACGTCGCACGCAAGCCTGGTCGACCAGCGTCGTGCCGCCCGTCGCGCCGAACCCCGGGAACGACACGCCCACGCTCACCGAGCCCATGCAGGTATCGGACAGCGTGGTCGTGAGGCCCGGCGCCTGGATCGAGGGGTTCGTCTTGATCGTCTGCGTCCCGGAGTAATTGACGTTTTCCGACGACTGGGTGTTGTACGGGTTGGTGCCGGGCGCGCCGGACGACTGCAGCGAATTGGTGCTCTGCGGCGTGATGCCCGAGCCGCCGCTCGTGCTGGACGGCATCGTCACGTTCAGATTCACGGTCGAATTGCCGCTGCCGCGCACCCCGCTGGAGCTGGTGGCATTGCCGCCGCGCGAGCTCGTGGTGTTCGTGTTCATGCTCGAGCCGCCGCCCTGGCTGATCGCCGTCGAGCCGCTCGACGACTGCGCGCTCGACGTCGAGTCGGCGGTTTGCGCCTGGGCGCCGATCGTGGTCATCGCGAACATCGCCGCACATGCCACCTTGATCCTGTTGCTGTTCATTTCACTCTCCGGACGAGGTTTGACCTCCCACCCAGGCAACCGTACTAATTCCCCTGAATGCCTTCAGTTTTCGCTGCTTCCCCGAACTGCTTCCAGCCGTTGCCCAGCTGGGACCATGAGCCTGCCGACATGCCCTGCCACTGCTGGGCGTCTGGTCCGCCGATGGCACTGCCCGAAGAAAGCGTTTGTTGTTCTGACGGTTTGGTTGTCTGGTCAGGGTTGTTTGACGTCTGCAAATTCGATTGCACACCATCGGCAGCACGGTCAGCGCCATACGCCGTCAGAGACGCGAGCATCAGAGCGGCGGCAATCAGGTTCTGCTTCATGCCAACTCCTTACGTGACAACAATGCGGAAAAGAGACCAGCGTCGCAGGGAAACTGGTCCCCCCCACCCCTGACTAATGACTGCTCCCGGTTGCGCTCGAGTCGCCCTGGCTTCCGCCCGATGCGGACGGCGAACCGGCCGGGCCGGTACTCCACACGGTCGACGAGTTGTAGTGATTCGAGCCCGCGATCGCGCCCGACCCGCCACTGCCCGTCAGCCCCACGGCACCCGCATTGGCATTGCCGTTGTCGTTCGCGCCCGTAGCCGTGTAGTGGTTCGCGCCGAGTACGATCGTGGCGGTCACCCCTCCCGACAGCGCATTCGCGTTCTCGTTCGTTTTGCTGTTGCCAGCGAACGATCCGGCGGCACCGATACCGCCGCCTGCCGCGAACGCGCCTCCGTTCGTCCCCGACCCGCTGGCTGTCGAAGTCGAGTTGTGAAACGCGGACGCCGTGCCGGCGGAACCGGCGGGTGTCACGGTACTGCCTGCATTCGCGCCGGCCGTCGAAGTCGAATTGCTGGTATAGCTGCCGGAGCCGACCAGCACCGAACCGGAAACACCCGCCGCAACGGATTGCGTCTGGTTGGTCGTGGACGATCCGGCTGCCAACGCAGCGGACGAAATGACGGTGAGCGCTGTCGCTAAAAAGACTTTGGCTTTCATAGCAATTCCTTGCTGTGAGTGTGTTCGGCGGTGGCGGAGCCGGGTCAACCCCCATCGAGCGGAACCCGGCATCCGTACCGCCAGCCAATGACGAACGCTACGCGTCGCGGCTTAGTGGTGATACGTCCAGCCGATCGAGCCGGCGTTCGCGCCGCTGGTGCCGCCTGCTTGTGCGCCACCGAAGCCGAAGCCGCCAACCGACGACGATTGGGTGTGGTTCGTGTACGAGACCGAACCGCTGCCCGGGCCGCCGGCCAGCGCGCCGGCTGCACCGAGTGCCGAACCGGAATCGGTCGCGGAGAAATGACCGAACCCTGCAACGCCAGCCATCGTCGAACCGCCGCTCGACGAATTGCTGCTCGACACCGTGCCGCTGCCGGCGAACGCTGCACCCGAAACCGCCAGAACTGCTGCTGCAATCAGAAGCTTCTTCATGGTCGACTCCAAAACGGCGTGGACGGAGTGAATCAGGAAGATCGCACGCCATCAACCTTCCTGACTTGAGCAATCCTTGAAATTAAGGATCACTATCTAATCAATAAAATCCAGTTACCTTTTAAATCACGTTTTTTTGCGATTTTGGCCAGACGAAGCTTAGCTTCGAGATTTTTGGTTATCCAAATTTTTTTTGTAGGTGTTTTCTATTATTTTTATGAACATTGGCCTTGCATCGAAAACACCATTACTTGACAGTCCGGAACGATACGCACTTCTTTCCGGCTTGCGATATTCGATACCCCGCCGGACGGCATGCCATAAATCGACATCCCATTTCCGGAATCGAAAATTCGCGAATACATTAACCACCGCAAATTGCAGCGCCGCTTGAAATACACCTTTTACGCGAGCGACAAACGACTGCGTTGCAGCCAGGCGGCGTGTCTTCTCCCTGAGCTATCGAAGAAGCGTCTTCCGGATAATCCGGCCGACAGGCGTTCGATCTAATCCGGCCGGCGCCGGCATGGGCCAGGCGCGATCGAAGCGGCCCTGCATGGCCGAGGACGAATCGGCATCACGCTGTCCGGCACGAACAGCCTGATCCATCCGGGTGAACTGAATGAGAGCGAGTACCGCTGTCGCCCGACTGCCGTGCGGCGCGACAACCGCGCCAGCACGCGGAGCGCGCGGCGGGCAAGAAACCGGGACAGCACGACTCGCGAAGCTGGCACAGCGTCGCGAGCGTCACCCCGGCCTTTCCGACTCCCCCACTGATGCGCAAAGTACGCGCCGATCAAGCTACTGCTTATGGTCTTCATCGCCGTTTCCCCGACTGCTTATTGACGAGTTGGCCGCCCCACCGCTTTGTTACTTCGTTTCAGCCGCCCGCCGGTGCGTCCAATACCGCAAGCAGCGTGCCACGCGATATTCCACCGCAGATTGCGCACGGCAAACGGCCGCCACGGCGGCCCGCAGCGCCGGGAACGACATTTTTTGTTTCAGGAATGTATCGCAATGACAGTCTGACACCCGCTCCGATCATTGAGCGCCGCGACGCAATCGCCGGATTAGACGGACGAATCCGGCCCGCAGGCCCGCACCGGGCGACCAGATGAACGAGTGTTTCAAACTTGAGAACCGGGCTGCCGCGCAAGGCAGGCGGCGCGGGCATTTCCGCCTGCAAACCGGGGGGTGCGGCAGGTGCGCCCCTCTCCCGTGCCATCACAAACGAGAATCGATTCGCCCGATACCGGGCACCGAAAGCCCGACACAGCAGCCTCCGGCGCGTCTTCGACGTGCGTTTCCCCTGATGACCGAAACGAATTTGATTCATCCGTGAAAATACCGACAGGATCACACGCCGCTCGAGGGCCGAAATCGACCGTAAAAAAGAAAACTTCCGTGGCGGCGTAATAATTAAAACAATTGAAAACTCACGCCCCGTCACGCCGCACATCATTTTTTCACTTTCATTCGCCCCGCCTTTCACGCACCGAATCACCCGATTCGCGGCACATCCGGGAAACGTTTTTAATCCTTTATCCACACATTTCTCATTAATGAAACATTCAAAACCAACGCCTTTTTGACGACACCATTCCCGAAAAAGCCTGATTTATCGTGCATTTCGTCGTATCGAATCGCATCGATCCGGCAATTTCCCCGCACGCTTTTCTGTCCCCACGATACATGCATGAAACAGAAGCGCGCATAGCGCGCGGCAATCGCGCCGCCGGCCCCGTGCGCATCGCGACGGCATCGTTCATGGCATGCCGATTGCCTGATCTCCGGCTCTCACCGAGCGGCACGCCGAGGCACAAGATCACGGACGGCGGCCTGCTCGTCCATCAGCGAATCGGGGAAAAGGCGATGAAGATCACCACCGATCGATCGACGTGCGCGTCGTTCAAGCTTCAACGGGGTAGTCAACGAAACCGGAGCGCCTGTCGCGGCGCTTCGTCGACCTCGGCCCATGCGAACCGGCGCTTGCCGAAGCGCTACCCGTGCGGCGGGATGGAACGCGTGCGCACCGCCGTCGAGCAAATCGACGTGTGGTTTCTCGAGCTGCTCGACGAAGGAGAAAGCCATGAATGACAGGGTCGCGCTCGAGACGCGCGCCGGTCAGCGCGTCCTGGTGACGGGCGGCGCCGGCTTTCTCGGCAGCTACGTATGCGAACGCCTGGTCATGGAAGGCGCGTCCGTCACGTGCATCGACAGCCTGCTGACGGGGCGCAAGCTCAACGTCGCCGACCTGAAGGCGTCCGGCCGCTTCGAATTCGTGAAGGGCGACGTCTCGCTCGGCCTGCCGCAACTGCAGGTGGACGAGATCTGGAATCTCGCGTGCGCGGCATCGCCGCCCACCTACCAGATCGATCCCGTCCATACGATGATGACCAACGTGCTCGGCATGAACCACTGCCTCATGCTCGCGCGCAAGACGGGCGCACGCGTGTTCCAGGCGTCGACCAGCGAGATCTACGGCGACCCGGACGTGCACCCGCAGACGGAAACCTATCGCGGCAACGTGAACACGATCGGCCCGCGCGCGTGCTACGACGAAGGCAAGCGCGCGGCCGAGGCGCTGTGCTACGACTACTACCGCACGCACGGCGTCGACGTGCGTGTCGCGCGCATCTTCAACACCTACGGCCCGCGGATGTCGCCGCGCGACGGCCGCGTCGTGTCGAACTTCATCGTCGGCGCGCTCAACGGCGCGCCGCTCGAGATCTACGGCGACGGCCGGCAGACGCGCTCGTTCTGCTTCGCCAGCGACCTGATCGACGGCTTCTTCTGCCTGATGAGCGCCGAGCGCAACGTCGGCACGCCGGTCAACATCGGCAACCCCGGCGAATTCACGATGATCGAGCTCGCGGAGAAAGTGCTCGCGATGACGGGCTCGACATCGGAGATCGTGTTCCGGCCGCTGCCGATCGACGATCCGCACCAGCGCAAGCCCGACATCTCGGTGGCCTCGGCCGAGCTCGGCTGGCGGCCGGGCATCGATCTCGACGAAGGGCTGCGCCGGACCGTCGACTATTTCAGCCGTGAACTGTGGCTCGAGCCGGTGCTGCGCGTGACCGGGGCCACGGCATGAAAGTGCTCGTGACAGGCGGAGCGGGCTACATCGGCAGCCATACCTGCAAGGCGCTCGCGGCGGCGGGACACGAACCGGTCGCCTACGACAACCTGTCGACCGGCCATCGCGACGCGGTTCGCTGGGGGCCGCTCGTCGCGGCCGACCTTCTCGACCGCGACGCGCTGTCGAAGGCGTTCGCCGCGCACCGGCCCGACGTCGTGATCCATTTCGCGGCGCTCGCGTACGTCGGCGATTCGGTGCTCGCGCCCGACCGCTATTACACGGTCAACGTCACCGGCACCTGCACGCTGCTGAGCGCGATGCGCGCGGCCGGCGTCGGCAAGATCGTGATGTCGTCGTCGTGCGCGACGTACGGCGTTCCGGACGTGCTGCCGATCTCGGAGCGCACGCCGCAGCAGCCGATCAATCCGTATGGCTTCACGAAGTACGCGATGGAACGGATGGCCGCCGATTTCGAGCGCGCGTACGGGCTGAAGTGGGTCGCGCTGCGCTACTTCAACGCGGCCGGTGCGGACCCTGACGGCGAGATCGGCGAATGCCACGAACCGGAAACGCACGCGCTGCCGCTCGCGATCCGCGCGGCACTCGGCACCGGCCCTGCATTCCAGGTGATGGGCACCGACTACCCGACCCCCGACGGCTCGGCGATTCGCGACTACGTGCATGTGAGTGACCTCGCCGACGCGCACCTGAAAGCAACCGCCTATCTGTGCGGCGGCGGCCACAGCGTCGCACTGAATCTCGGCACCGGCAAAGGAACGTCGGTGCTCGACGCACTGCGCGCCGTCGAAGCCGTGACGGGCCGGCGCGTGCCGACGGTCACGGCCGCGCGCCGCCCGGGCGACCCGCCCGAGCTGTACGCCGACGCCACGAAGGCCGCGCTCGTGCTCGGCTGGCGGCCGCGTTTCACCGCGATCGAACCGATGGTCGAACACGCCGCGGCGTGGTTTCAGAAGGCACTGCAATTCGAATCCGGCAATTGAGCAAGTTTCCTTGAACGCCACGCAGGGGAATCACCATGAAGGTACGGATCGCCATCGTCGGCACGGGCTACGTCGGGCTGGTCAGCGGCGCGTGCTTTGCGGATCTCGGGCATGACGTCGTCTGCATCGACAACAATCGCGGCAAGATCGACGCGCTGAACGACGGCTGCATGCCGATCTACGAACCGGGCCTCGACGCCGTCGTCGCCCGCAACGTCGAACGCGGCACGCTGCGCTTCAGCAGCGACCTCGCGACGAGCGTGCGCGATCGCGACGCGGTATTCATCGCGGTCGGCACGCCGACGCTGCCGGGCACCGACCAGGCGGACCTGCGGTACGTCGAGGCGGCCGCGCGCGAGATCGCGTCGAACCTGACCGGCTTCGCGGTCGTCGTCACGAAGTCGACGGTGCCAGTCGGCACCAACCGGATCGTCAAGCACATCGTCGAACGCTGCGCGCCGGACGGCATCGACGCGGCGATCGCATCGAATCCGGAGTTCCTGCGCGAAGGCTCGGCGATCGACGATTTCATGCACCCGGACCGCGTCGTGTTCGGCGCCGAGCATCCGCGTGCGATCGAGATCATGAAGGCCATCTATGCGCCGCTGGAAGCGATGGGCCATCTCGTGCTCGCGACCGAGATCGAAACGGCCGAACTCGTGAAGTACGCGGCGAATGCGTTCCTCGCGGTGAAGATCAGCTACATCAACGAGATCTCGGACCTGTGCGAAGCCGTCGGCGCCGACGTCGAACTGGTCGCGAACGGGATGGGCCTCGACCGCCGCATCGGCGCATCGTTCCTGAAGGCCGGCCCCGGCTGGGGCGGCTCGTGCTTCCCGAAGGACACGCGTGCGCTGAAGGCGACGGCTTCCGAGCATGCGGTGCCGCTGCGCATCGTCAGCGCGGCGATCGAATCGAACGCGCTGCGCAAGGAGCAGATCCTGCGCCGCATCGAGAAAGCCTGCGGCGGCTCGATCAAGGACAAGCGCATCGCGGTGCTCGGCCTCACGTTCAAAGGCCAGACCGACGACGTGCGCGAAAGCCCGAGCATCGACGTGATCCAGCTGCTCGTCGGCGCGGGCGCGCATATCCGCGCGTACGACCCGGCGCGTCCGCACGAAGCGTCGCGGCTGCTGCCGCAGGTCTTCATGGAGGGCTCCGCGATCGACGCGGTGCGCAGCGCGGACGCCGTCGTCGTGATGACCGAATGGAAAGCGTTCGAGGCACTCGATCTCGCCGACCTCGCGGATCACATGGCCGATCCCGTGATGCTCGACATGCGCAACCTGTTCAGCGAACGGCTCGCCGTCGACAGCGGCTTTCGCCGCTACGAGCGCGTGGGCCGCGCGTGCGGCGAACGCACGCCGGCCGACCCGGCACCGGAACAACCGCCTGCCAGCGAGGACACCCGGCTGCCACGCGGCCTGCTTCAAGACTGATGATCTGACCTTGACGGGAGAGCACCATGAAGAAGCTGGTTGCGTCGCTGGCGGGCGGCCCTGCGCCGGATACCGCCGCCCCCCCCTCCTCCGAAGCGGATCGCGCCGCATCGATGAACGCCGACGTTCCGCTCGTCGTCCCGTTGATGGACAGCGGGACCCGTATCGTCTTCCACCTCCTCGCGCTGGGCTGGTTCGTCGCGCTGGGCATCTTCTGGCGCTGGTGGTTGCGCGACGAGCACTACGTCGACGCCTTCCGCTTCGGCGTCAACTGCTTCGTGCTGTTCTGGACCACCTTCATTCCCGGCTACTTCATCTTCATCATCCGCTCGGCGGTCGTGCCGAACCCCGCGCTGTCGGTGCCGCGCGACTGGCGCGTCGCGATGGTCGTCACCAAGGCGCCGTCCGAGCCGTTCGACATCGTCCGCACGACGCTGCTGGCGATGCTCGACCAGACCTATCCGCACGATACGTGGCTCGCCGATGAGGACCCGTCGCCCGAGACGCTCGACTGGTGCCGCGAGCACGGCGTGTTCGTGTCGACGCGGCGCGGCATCGCCGCGTACCACCGGACGAGCTGGCCGCGCCGGACCCAGTGCAAGGAAGGCAATCTCACGTACTTCTACGACAGGGTTGGCTACGACCACTACGATTTCGTGTCGCAGCTCGATGCCGATCACGTGCCGACCCGCACCTATCTCGAGGAGATGCTGCGGCCGTTCGTCGATCCGGCAGTCGGCTACGTGTCGGCGCCGAGCATCTGCGACAGCAATGCGGCCATGAGCTGGAGCGCACGCGGGCGCGTGAACGTCGAGGGGCCGCTGCACGGCACGATGCAGGCCGGCTATGCTGGCGGCCTCGCGCCGCTGTGCATCGGCTCGCACTATGCGGTGCGCTGCCGCGCGCTGCGCGAGATCGGCGGGCTCGGGCCCGAGCTCGCCGAGGATCACTCGACCACGATGATCTTCAATTCGAAGGGCTGGCGCGGCATGCATGCGCTGAACGCGATCGCCAACGGCGAAGGGCCGCGCACGTTCGGCGACCTGGCCACGCAGGAATTCCAGTGGTCCAAGAGCGTGATGATCATCATGCTGCGCTACACGCGCCGCTATTTCATGGGGCTGCCGCTGAAACTGAAGGCGCAGTTCCTGTTCTGCCAGCTGTGGTATCCGCTGTGCGCGCTCGCGATGGCCGGCGGCGTCGTGATTCCGGTCGTCGCGCTGCTCACGGGCCGCGTGTGGGCGCACGTCGACTACCTCACGTACCTCACCTACGCGCTGCCGCTGGCCGTGCTGCTGCTGTGCGTCGTGACCTGGGCCACGCATTCGACCCAGTCGTGCCGCCCGCTGAATACGAAACTGCTGTCGTGGGAAGGGCTGTCGTTCGTGTTCGCACGCTGGCCGTGGGTCGTGCTCGGCTGCGTGTCGGCGGTGCTCGACTGCGTGCGCGGCAAGGAATTTCCGTTCAAGGTCACGCCGAAGGGCGGCGCGATCGAACAGGACGCGCCGCTGCGCGTGGTCGCCCCGTATCTGCTGATCTCGCTGTTCTGCAGCCTGCCCGTCGTCACGGTCGAGGATCCGCGCAACGCCGCCGGTTTCTACCTGTTCTCGACGCTGACGAGCATCCTGTATCTGGTGATCGCGGCCGTCGTCGCGGTGAATCACGGCCGGGAGCAAGGGCTCGCGTGGTCGGCGTTCAGGCAGATGTTCTTCAGCCGCCTGCCCGTGCGCAACGCGCTGTTCGTGTTCGCGCTCGCGATACTGCTGTCGGGCATCGGGCTGCGCGCGCCGAAAGGCTGGCAGGCGATGATGTGGCGCTCGGGATTGCCGGCCGTGGTCGCGCCCGTGCCGGGCGAACCGGTGAAGCAGCCCGAACTCGGCGCCTACGATCCCGACAACACGCTCGCGGGCGACCGGAATCTCGCGTTCGACCATGTGTTCGTGTCGTGGAACGCGCCCGACATCCGCGCGGAAATCGACGATGCGTACCGAAACGCGCAGGCGCGCAACCGCTCGCTGATGCTGACCGTCGAGCCCTGGGCGGCCGGCGACACGCGGCAAGGCGCGCTGCTCGACGATATCGCGCACGGGCGCTACGACGCGCGGATCGCGGCCACCTGCTCGGCGCTGGCCGCGTTGAAGCACCCCGTGTTCGTGCGCTGGGGCCACGAGATGGAGGCCGACACCGGGCGCTATCCGTGGGCCATCGGCGATGCATCGGCTTACGTGCAGGCGTACCGGCGGGTCGTGACCGCCTGCCGCGCGATGACCGACCAGATCCGCTTCGTGTGGTCGCCGGCCGGCAACCGGAACCTCGACGACTATTTCCCGGGCCGCGGCTATGTGGACGACATCGGCCTGTCCGTGTTCGACTGCCCGCGCTGCGCGATCTGGCCGGCCGGCAGCCATGCGTCCGCCGCGAGCGTCCTGCGGACCAAGTACGAGCGAGTGGCCGACTACGGGCTGCCGGTGATGGTCACGGAGCTCGGCGTCGATGGGTCGAATGCGCGCAAGCGCGAGGCACTCGACGAATTCCAGCGGTCGCTGTGGCGCTATCCGCTGCTGAAGGCCGTGGTGTATTTCAACGCGGTCGATACGCCCGGCGCGTGGCCCGCGCATTACGTGCCGGACTGGCGGATCGCGCCGGCCTTCCTGCAGACGACGGTGGTCGCCAGGTGACCGGTGCGGCGATCGACGGCGCGCCGGCTTTCCGCGATCGGCCGTCAGCCGAGCAGTTCCTTCCTGCGCAACTGCACGACGTCGCGCATCGGCGGCGCGCCGAACAGCCGGCTGTATTCGCGGCTGAACTGCGACGCGCTTTCATAGCCGACGACGGCGGCCACCGACCCGACGTCGCCGCCCTGCCGCAGCAGCAGCCGTCGCGCCTCGTGCAACCGTAACTGCTTCTGGTACTGCAGCGGGCTCAGCGTCGTCACGTGCTTGAAATGATGGTGCAGCGACGACACGCTCATGTTGACCGCCTGCGCGAGCGACTCGACGCGCATCGGCTCGGCGAAGTGGTCGCGGATCCATTCGATCGCGCGGGCGATCCGGTGCGTCTGGCTGCCCGCGATCGCCATGTGTCGCAGCCGCGTGCCCTGCCCGCTCGTCATCAGCCGGTACAGCAGTTCCTTTTCGATCAGCGGCGCAACGACCGCAATGTCGGCCGGCGTATCGAGCAGCCGCATCAGCCGCAGCGCGGCATCGAGCAGCGGCGGCGTCAGCTCGGCGAGCGCGATCCCCTCGCCTTCCGGACCCGCATCGGGTTCAGGCAGCCGCATCTCGGCCGCGAGCTCGACGATGCGCTGCGGATCGAGCGTCAGCGACAGGCACAGGTACGGCGCGTCCGGTGACGCGGACGTCACGCGCGACAGGATCGGCAAGTCGATGGAGGTAATCAGGCAATTCTGCGCGTCGTACTCGTAAGCCTGGCCGGCCACGATCACGCGCTTCGAGCCCTGCGCGGCGATCACGAGCGCGGCCCGCGACACGCCGCAGCCGAGATCGACCGGCCGCGTGTGCCGGTGCAGCATCAAACCCGGCACGGCCGTTGAATGCGAGCCGTCCGCGGGCGCGAAGCGGCTGATCAGCGTCGCCAGTTCGCGCTGCCCGGATGCGCGCGATGCCACGATATCGGTCATGTCCATGACGCTTCCTCGATCAATTTCCTCATGTCGCGGGAGCATAGCGAAACCGCCCGCCGCCCGCCGGGGATTTGCAGGATTGTTCAATAAATTTGCAGGATTGGGTAGACGCAAAAACCGGCCGCTCGCGCACACTCAGGGCCTGCTCACGCTCATAGCGGGCTTGCGAACGTGCGTTGCCGGTCGTAGTGCAAGGAGTGAGGAGCGCCGTTTGGCCGAGCCAAACAAGCGACGATCGACGCCGCAATACGGCCGGCAACGCACGTTCCCCTGTTTTGGATAAATTCATTCGTGGGGCCAGCGCAAGCCCGCTATGAGCGTGAGCAGACCCTGTAACCGGGCGCATGCCGGGTTTTCCCCACGGAGACAATCACAATGCCTACCTCCTTTGTCCTGAACGGCAAGAACGTCACGCTCGACGCCGATCCGTCGATGCCCGTCCTCTGGGCGATTCGCGAACACGCGGGACTGACCGGCACGAAGTTCGGCTGCGGCATGGCGCAGTGCGGCGCGTGCACCGTGCATCTCGAAGGCCAGGCCGTCCGCTCGTGCGTGCTGCCGCTCGCCGGCATCGCGGGCAAGCACGTCACGACGATCGAAGGCCTGCAGAGCAAGCCCGCACAGGCCGTGCAGGCCGCCTGGGTCAAGCTGCAGGTGCCGCAGTGCGGCTACTGCCAGTCCGGCCAGATCATGTCGGCCACCGCGCTGCTCGAACAGAACCCGAAGCCGACCGACGCGGACATCGACGCCGCGATGAACGGCAACCTGTGCCGCTGTGCGACCTACGCCCGCATCCGGGCGGCGATCCACGACGCGGCCGCGACGCTGGGAGCCTGACCATGACGATCGAACTCGACAACACCGGGTCGGTGCGTCCGTCGCGCCGCACGTTCCTGAAGGCCGCCGGCGCCGTGGCCGCCGTCAGCCTGACCATCGGCTTCGACTTCAGCGGCTTCGGCCGCCGCGCGCTCGCCGCGACCGCGCCCGCCGCCGGTTTCGCGCCGAACGCGTTCCTGCGCATCACGCCCGACGGCACCGTCACGGTCATCGCGAAGCACGTCGAAATGGGCCAGGGCGCTTATACGGGCATCGCGACGATCGTCGCCGAGGAGCTCGACGCCGACTGGTCGCACGTGCGCGTCGAAAGCGCGCCCGCCGATGCGAAACGCTATGCGAACCTCGCGTTCGGCACGATGCAGGGGACGGGCGGCAGCTCGGCCATGTCGAACTCGTGGCAGCAACTGCGCGAAGCCGGCGGCAAGGCCCGCGCGATGCTGGTATCGGCCGCGGCGGCCCGCTGGAAGGTGCCGGCCAGCGAGCTGACGACCGCCAATGGCGTCGTCACGCATGCGAAGAGCGGCAAGACGGCCGCGTACGGCACGCTCGTCGCCGATGCGGCGAAGCTGCCGGTGCCGGACAAGGTCACGCTGAAGCAGCCGGCCGATTTCAAGCTGATCGGTCACCCGATTCCGCGCGTCGACGCGTCGGCCAAATCGAACGGCACCGCGCATTTCACGCTCGACACGACCGTCCCCGGCATGCGCGTCGCGCTGCTGCAGCGCCCGCCGCGCTTCGGCGCGAAGGTGAAGTCGTTCGACGCGACGGCGGCCAAGGCCGTGCCGGGCGTCGTGTCGGTCGTGCAGGTGCCGGGCGGCGTCGCCGTCGTCGGCACCGGCTTCTGGGCCGCGAAACAGGGCCGCGACGCGCTGAAGGTCGAATGGGACGAAACGAACGCGGAAAGGCGCGGCTCGGACGAGATCATGCGCGAATACCGGCAGCTCGCCGACAAGCCGGGCACGTCGGCGCGCAAGGACGGCGATGCCGACGCGGCGATCACGGGTGCCGCGCGCAAGATCAGCGCGACGTACGAGTTCCCGTATCTCGCGCACGCGCCGATGGAGCCGCTCGACGCGGTCGTCAAGCTGACGGCGAACAGCTGCGAGATCTGGGCCGGCGACCAGTTCCAGACCGTCGACCAGGCCAACGCGGCCCGGACGGCCGGCCTGAAGCCCGAGCAGGTGCAGATCCACACGCTGTACGCGGGCGGCAGCTTCGGCCGGCGCGCGAACGCGTGGTCGGACTACGTGGTCGAGGCCGTGTCGATCGCGAAGGCGCTCGGCGCGGACGGCAAGCCCGTCAAGCTGCAATGGACGCGCGAGGACGACATCCAGGGCGGCTTCTACCGGCCGATGTACTTCCACAAGCTCGACGCGGGGCTGACCGCGGACGGCAAGCTGGTCGGCTGGCGCCACCGGATCGTCGGCCAGTCGATCCTCGCCGGCACGCCGTTCGAGGCGTTCATGGTGAAGAACGGCGTCGACGCCACCTCGGTCGAGGGCGCGGCGAACCTGCCGTACGCGGTGCCGAACGTGTCGGTCGAACTCACCACCACCAAGGTCGGCCTGCCCGTGCTGTGGTGGCGCGTGGTCGGCAGCTCGCACACGGCGTACGCGGTCGAGGCGTTCATCGACGAAGCCGCGCACACGGCGGCCAAGGATCCGTACGCGTTCCGCCGCGACCTGCTCGCGAAGGAGCCGCGCATGCGCGCGGTGCTGGACCTGGCCGCGCAGAAGGCCGGCTGGGATCCGGCCAAGCCGCTGCCGAAGGGCCGCGGGCGCGGGATCGCGGTCGCCGAGGCGTTCAAGAGCTATGTCGCGCAGGTGGCCGAGGTGTCGGTCGACGCGGACGGCAAGGTGAAGGTCGAGCGCGTGGTGTGCGCGGTCGATTGCGGGATCGCGATCAATCCCGACATCGTCGCCGCGCAGATGGAGGGCGGCATCGGCTTCGGGCTCGGCGCGGCGATGCACAGCGCGATCACGCTGAAGGACGGCCAGGTCGAGCAGCGCAACTTCGACGGTTACCACGTGCTGCGGATGGCCGAGATGCCGAAGGTCGAAGTGCATATCGTGCCGTCGGCCGAAGCCCCGACCGGGGTCGGCGAGCCGGGCGTCGCGCCGATCGGGCCGGCGGTCGCGAACGCGATCTTCGCGGCGACGGGCAAGCGGCATTACGTGCTGCCGTTCGATTCGGCGGATAGCGCGAAGGCTTGAGGATGGGCCGGAACGCCGGCCGCGGGGCGCAGACGTCTCGCGGCCGGCGTTTTTAATTCAGGACGCCGGCAATGTAGGGTTCGATGTCGGCAAAAATCACCCGTAACACATTGATTCGTATCGAAAATCAATCGACCCATGTAGCGTTCGATGTCGGGTTCACCATTTGGCCGCGGCGACGCTCCGCCAGCCCCGCCCCCCACCTCGCCCGACACGTTACGTCGGACGTAACGCCCGTAACGTCGCCCGCCGATGCTACGTAACAATCCTTCACGGTTGTCCCGCCCCCTTTTCTCTACGCCCCGCGCCTTCCGTTAAAAATTCTTTTAAATTCAAGGCTGCCGCGCCGCCTGCACGGGCGCCGCCCCCTGTCGATCCCCGGCGATCCGCTCCCTGGCCCGGAAGTTGCAGCACAGGACCCGCAAACACTCCTTTATGGACATGCGAGGGCCACCATGGATTGCAAATACCTGTACATCGACAACATAAAAATCAACTTCGTGCGCCGCACGATCGAAATCGACAACAAGATCATTGATGTCACGCCGCGTGAATTCGACGTCGTCGAATTCCTGCTCGACAACATGAACAAGGTCGTGCCGCGGCAGGCAATCCAGGAAGCCGTATGGGGCCGTGAACTCGGCGTGTCGTCGCGCACGCTCGACACCCATATCTCGCGTATCCGTTCGAAGCTGCAGCTCGATCACGACAAGAACCTGCGGATCATCCCGATCTACGCGGTCGGCTATCGTCTCGTGCTGTTCGGTGCGGCGATGACGCACGTCGAGCGCCACGAAGCCGCGCCGATCCTGCGCGTGGCGCCGCAGGCCGTGATGGCCGCCGACTACGCCTGACGCTTCCCCCGCGCCGCCCGCACGCGGCGCATCGGCCACGCTCCCCCCACCGCGCTGCGGCGATCCGCAGC
>NZ_JAAGPC010000199.1:0-15431 GCF_017104595.1 Burkholderia sp. Tr-20390
TCCTCGAGCGCGCGCCGGTGGCCGGCGACGAGTGCGTCGTAACCGTCGGCGACCGGTTCCGCGACGCTCGTGCGGCAGGTCATCACGGCCTGCGTGGCGAGCGAGCGCACGCTCCACACGGCGTCGACCGCCGCGCGTTTGCCGGGCCACGACTCGAAGCGCTGCACGTTCACGCTGATCCGGTACACCGGCACGCCGGGCGGGGTCGCGGAGTTCGCGACGTCGATCGTGCCGAGCTGCGCGGCGAGATCGTCCGACAGCGCGCGGCGGATCTCGTCGGCGGGCGGCGACGCCCAGCGTTCCTGCTCGAGCACGTCGACCTGCGCGGCGTTCTTCTGCACGACCAGCTGGTTCTTCGCGACCTGTTCGGGCACGCCGACGGACGGCACCTCGATCAGGAACGCCGGGTTGGCCGGCGCGGTGCGCAGCGGCGCCGCGGCATCGGCCGGGCTGAGCGTGTAGAACCGCGCGGGCGGCGAGCTGCACGCGGCGAGCGCGAGGGCGGCGACAGCCGCCGCCGCGCCGCTCGCGAAACCGTTCACGCGTGTCGTCGTCATTGTTTATCTCCTGGCTTGCCCTTGAGCAGCGATTCGGGGTGGCGCTCCAGATAGTCGGCGAGCGCGTTCAGCGATTGCAGCGTGCGCGTGAGCTCCTTCAGCGCGCCGCGCACGTCGGACTGCAGCGGCGAATCCTGCTGCAGCGTCGCTTCGGCGGTCGAGAAGGTCTGCTTCGCGGCCGACAGCGTGTCGCGCGCTTCCGGCGCGACCTGCGTGTCGAGCTGCTTGAACAGCTTGTCGGCGTTCGACAGCGCGCTGTTCAGGTTCGCGCCGATCTGGTCGAACGGCACCTTGTCGAGCTTCTTCGCGATGTCGGCGACCTGCAGTTGCAGCTCGTCGAGCGTGTTCGGCACGGTCGGCAGCTCGAGCGGCTGGCGCGCCGTGTCGATCTTCACGGCCGGCGCCTTCGGGAAGAAGTCGAGTGCGACGTACAGCTGGCTCGTCAGCAGGTTGCCGGTGCGCAGCTGGCCGCGCAGCCCGTGCTGGACGAGCCGCTCGACGATCTCGCGGCGGGCCGGTTCGCCCTTGCTCTCGATCGTTTCGCGGAAGCGGCGGCCGAGGCGTTCCGGATACACGTTCATCGTCACCGGCATCAGGAAGTTCTTCGTCTTCGGATCGAAGTCGATGCCGATGTTCGTCACTTCGCCGAGCACGATGCCGCGGAAGTCGACCGTCGCGCCGACCGCGAGCCCGCGCAGCGACTGGTTGAAGTTCATCACGACCTGCAGCGGCTGGCCGTCCGGGTCGCGCATCGCGTCGCCCTCGTCGGACGCGAGGCGGAACGTCGTGTTGTTCGGCGCGGTCGCGCCGGAGCCCTGGTTCGGCGGCGTCTGGAACGCGATGCCGCCGAGGATCACCGTCGCGAGCGACTGCGTGTTCAGCTTCAGGCCGCTCGAGTCGAGCCGCAGGTCCACGCCGCTTGCCTGCCACCAGCGCGAATTCACGCCGACGTACTGGTTGTACGGCGCATTGACGAACACGTTGAACGTGACGCCGGTGCCGTCCTTGTCGAGCGAGAAGCCGACCACCTGGCCGACCTGCACGCGGCGGTAGTAGACCGGCGAGCCGATGTCCACAGAGCCGAGCGAATCGCCGCGCAGCACGTACTGCGTGCCTTTCTGGTCGCCCGTGACGGCGGGCGGTGACTCGAGTCCCGTGAAGTCGGTCAGCGTGTCCTCCGAGCGCCCGGCGTCGACGCCGATGTACGCGCCCGACAGCAGCGTGCCGAGCCCCGACACGCCGGTCGCGCCGACGCGCGGCCGCACGATCCAGAAGCGCGAGCCCTTGACCGCGAAATCCTCCGCTTCCTTCTTGAGCTGCACCTCGACGAGCACGCGCGACAGGTCCTTCGACAGCTTGATCGTCTTGACCATGCCGATCTCGACGTCCTTGTACTTGACCTGGGTCTTGCCGGGCTCGAGCCCTTCGGCGCTGTGGAAGCTGATCGTGATTTCCGGGCCGCGCTCGCGCACGGACTTGATCACGAGGCCGATGCCGATCAGCGCGGCGATCAGCGGCACGAGCCAGACGAGCGACGGCAGCCAGCCGCTTTTCGTCGAGATCGTCGGATCGGGCGGCCGGGGCGCGTCGTGCTGCGGGCCTTGTGGACTATTCATGGTGATTCCCTGAGGTTTCGACTGGATCCCAGATCAGGCGGGGATCGAACTGCATCGATGCGAGCATCGTCAGGATCACGACGGAACCGAACGCGAGCGCGCCGGGGCCGGCCGTGATGATGGCGAGCGAACGAAAATGGACGAGCGCGACGGTCAGCGTCACGACGAAGATGTCGAGCATCGACCAGCGGCCGATGCGTTCGACGATCCGGAACAGGCGCGTGCGCTGCAGCGGCCGCCAGGCGGCGCGGCGCTGCGCGCTGATCACGAGGATCAGCAGCACGCCGAGCTTGAGCATCGGCACGAGGATGCTCGCGACGAACACGACGACGGCGAGCGGCCAGTCGCCGGACGTCCAGAAATAGATGACGCCGCTCATGATCGTGTCTTCCTGCGAGCCGACGATCGACGCGGTGCGCATGATCGGCAGCAGGTTCGCGGGAATGTAGAGGATCGCGGCGGCGAGCAGCAGCGCCCACGTGCGCATCAGGCTGTTCGGCGTGCGGAAATGGAGCGCGCTGCCGCAGCGCGCGCAGTGTGCGTGCGGATGGTCGAGCGTCTGCACGAGGCCGCATGCGTGGCAGCTGGCGTAGCCCTCGCGGGCGGCGGTCGGGATCGTCATCGGCGGGGGGCTTCCGGCAGCGGGGCGGCATCGTCGGGCTGCCCGGGCGAGCGGCCGGCGCGCAGGTCGTCGGCGATGTCCCACAGCGTGCGCGGATCGAACATCAGCACGACGGCGATCATCAGCGTGAGCGCGGCGAACGCGAACAGTGCGGCCTCGGGAACGACTCTTGCGAGACTCACCATCTTCACGATCGTGACGAGGATGCCGAGCATGAACACCTCGATCATGCCCCACGGCCGCACGAGCTCGATCGCGCGCAGCACCAGGTTGAAGCCGGGCGGGACGACGCCGCGCCGGATCGGCAGCAGCAGGTACAGCAGCGCGGCCATCTCGACGAGCGGGAACAGCACGGTCGAGCAGAACACCATCACGCCGACGATCGCCATGTCCTGGTGCCACAGCGAATCGATCGCGCCGATCAGCGTGGTCTGCACGCGGTTGCCGTTCACGTCCATTTCGAGAATCGGGAACGCCTGCGCGATCGTGAACGTGATCAGCGCCGCGAGCGCGAGCGCGCAGATCCGCTCGATCTGCGTGGTGCTGTTGCGATAGAGCAGCGCATCGCAGCGCGGGCAGCGCGCGATTTCACGTCCGCTCAGGCGCGGTTTGTGCAACAGTGCGTCGCACTCGTGGCAGGCAATCAGGTCGTTTCGTTGCATGGAAAAGGCAGTGGTGCGACGGCTGGGGAGACGCGTCGACGGGGCCGGAACCCGCGCCAATCTTACCAAAAGGCCTTTTTCGGCGTGTCAACGATCGCCAGTTCAGTGACCGATCGGTAACATGACAGGAAGCTGTCAGCCGGCTGGCGGGCCTGTCTTCAGAGTCCGCGCGCGTCAAAAGGTTGCGGTAGCATGGCGCCCTTGACAAGCGTCGGACGAATTTCCGGCGCGGCCGTTCGCTGAACTGAGGAATCCAAGATGGCATCGAAATCGCTGCCGGCCAGGCCGGTACGCTATACGCAGACGGCGATCGCGCTGCACTGGCTGATCGCGCTGCTGATCGTCTGCGCGTTCGCGCTGGGCTGGGTGATGACCGACATCCCCGGCTTCACGCCGACCAAGCTGAAGTACTTCTCGTGGCACAAGTGGATCGGCGTGACGGTATTCGCGCTGGCCGTCGCGCGCGTGCTGTGGCGTGCGACCCATGTGCCGCCGGCGCTGCCGGGCGGCACGCCCGCGTGGCAGCGTGCGGCGTCGCACGGCGTGCACATCCTGCTGTACCTGCTGATGATCGTGATTCCGGTGACGGGCTACCTGTACAGCTCGGCGTCGAACATCCCGGTCGTCTATCTCGGCATCGTGCCGCTGCCGCGGCTGATCGACCCCGATCCGGTGCTGAAGGAAACCTTCAAGACGCTTCACGTGTCATTGAATTACATTCTGCTTGCGCTCGTTTCGCTGCACGTGGTCGCGGCGCTCAAGCACCAGTTGTTGGACCGCGACGGCCTGCTGTCGCGGATGCTTCCCTTTGCCAAATGAAGGATCCCATGAAAGTGTCTTTCTCCCGCTCCATGCTGACCGCGTTCGCCGCGGCGTCACTTGTCGCGTCGGGCGCGGCGCTCGCCGATGTCGATCTCGCGAAGAGCAAGGTGTCCGCCGTGTCGAAGCAGATGAACGTGCCGACCGAAGGCGCGTTCAAGAAGTTTTCCGCGCAGGTGAAGTTCGACCCGGCGAAAGCCGCGCAGGGCAGCGCCCAGATGACGATCGACGTCGCGAGCTATGACCTCGGCGACAAGATGTACAACGACCAGGTCGCCGGCAAGGACTGGTTCGACGCGAAGGCGTATCCGCAGGCCACGTTCGTGTCGTCGGCGATCGCGCCGGCGGGCGGCAACAAGTACAACGTGACCGGCAAGCTGACGATCAAGGGCAAGTCCGAGAACGTCACGGTGCCCGTCACGGTCACGCAGAGCGGCGCGACGCAGACTTTCGACGGCGTGCTGCCGATCAAGCGCTCGGCGTTCAACGTCGGCACCGGCGAGTGGAAGGACACGTCGGTCGTCGCGGACGAAGTGCAGATCAAGTTCCATCTCGTCGCCACCAAGTAAGCGGCGCACTGTCGCCTCACCCGAATGCCGCGCGAGGGCGCGGCGCCGTTCCAAGGAGAAAAGGTTTGAAAAAGCAACTGATCATCGCCGCAGGCGCGCTGGCAGCGTCGCTGTCGTTCTCGGCATTCGCCGAAAGCGTCACGTACCAGTTCGACCCGAGCCACACGTACCCGAGCTTCGAGGCTGACCACATGGGCGGCCTGTCGGTCTGGCGCGGCAAGTTCGACAAGTCGAGCGGCTCCGTGACGCTCGACCGCGCGGCGAAGACGGGGACGGTCGACGTGACGACCGACATCGCGTCGATCCACACCGGCAGCACGAAGCTCGACGAGCATCTGCAGACGGCCGAGTTCTTCGACGTCGCCAAGTTCCCGCAGGCGAACTACAAGGGCGCGATCAAGTTCGACGGCGACAAGCCGGTGTCGGTGGTCGGCAACCTGACGCTGCATGGCGTCACGAAGCCGGTGACGCTGAAGATCGATTCGTTCAAGTGCATGCCGCACCCGATGCTCAAGCGTGAAGTGTGCGGTGTCGACGCCGTCGGCGAATTCGACCGCAGCGATTTCGGCCTCGACTACGGCAAGCAGTACGGCTTCAAGATGAAGACGAAGCTGCTGATCACGGCCGAAGCGCTCAAGCAGCAGTAAGCCCGCCGGCCGGGCCGGCCTTCGCGCCGGCCCGTCGCGAGCCCGCCGCCGCGTTCCCGTCAGGGGGGCGCGGCGGTTTTTATTTGCGCGCCTATAATCGCCCGAGCGCCGTATCCGGCGCCGGGCAGGCCGACGGCGCGCGAGCGGCCGCCTCGAACAGAACGTACAACGACAAGGAGATCGCCGATGCATGCCGTCACGCAGTCCCGTTCCATTGCCTCGTCGCCGCGCGTGTGGCGCGCGGTGGTCGCCGCGTCGATCGGCAATGCGCTCGAGTGGTTCGATCTCGTCGTCTACGGCTTCTTCGCGGTGACGATCTCGAAGCTGTTCTTCCCGGCTGGCAACGACACCGTGTCGCTGCTGCTCACGCTCGGCACGTTCGGCGTGTCGTTCTTCATGCGCCCGCTCGGCGCGATCGTGCTCGGCGCGTATGCCGACCGCGCGGGCCGCAAGGCCGCGCTCACGCTGTCGATCCTGCTGATGATGGGCGGCACGCTGATCATCGCGGTGCTGCCGACCTACGAGACGATCGGCGTCGCGGCGCCGGTGATCCTCGTCGCCGCGCGGCTGATGCAGGGTTTCTCGGCCGGCGGCGAGTTCGGCAGCGCGACCGCGTTCCTCGCCGAGCACGTGCCGGGCCGGCGCGGCTTCTTCGCGAGCTGGCAGGTCGCGAGCCAGGGGCTCACGACGCTGCTCGCCGCCGGCTTCGGCACCGTGCTGAACGCGCAGCTCACGGCCGCGCAGATGGCGTCGTGGGGCTGGCGCGTGCCGTTCTTCTTCGGCCTGCTGCTCGGGCCGGTCGCGTACTACATCCGCACGAAGGTCGACGAGACCCCCGAATTCCTCGCGTCGGAAGGCACCGCGAACCCGCTGCGCGATACGTTCGCGTCGCACAAGGCGCGTCTCGTGGCCGCGATGGGCGTGGTCGTGCTCGGCACGGTCGCGACCTATCTCGTGCTGTTCATGCCGACCTACGGCGTGAAGCAGCTCGGCCTCGCGCCGTCGGCCGCGTTCGCGGCGATCCTGGTGGTCGGCGTGATCCAGATGGCGTTCGCGCCGCTCGTCGGCCACTGGTCGGACACCTACGGCCGCGTGCGCGTGATGATCGCGCCGGCCATCGGCATCCTCGTGCTGATCTATCCGGCGTTCGCGTACCTGGTCGCGCATCCGGGCTTCGGCACGCTGATCGCGCTGCAGGTGCTGCTCGCGTTCCTGATGACGGGCTACTTCGCGGCGCTGCCGGGTTTGCTGTCGGAAGTGTTTCCGGTGCAGACGCGCACGACCGGGATGTCGCTCGCGTATAACGTCGCGGTGACGATCTTCGGCGGCTTCGGGCCGTTCATCATCGCGTGGCTGATCAAGGCGACCGGAATGAAGACCGCGCCGAGCTTCTACCTGATGTTCGCGGCCGTGCTGAGCCTCGTGGCGCTGGTCGTGCTGCGCAAGCGGTTCGGGTTCCGGTAACGGGACGGGCGGCGAGCGTCAGTTGCCGGCGCGCTCGCACACGGGTTGGGCGGGCATCAACTGCGGCCTGGCTTCGACGGTTCGCACCGGGCGCCCGGCGAGCGCCGCCAGCGCCTGACCGAGCTGCCAGTCGGTGGCCGTGCCGAACTCGCGCTGCGGCAGCGCCGCGCCCTTCGCCGTATCGATCTTCGCGAGCGCACGCTGCTCGCGCAGCTTCTGCCGTTCCTTGCGCACCTTCGCGAACGGATCGGGCGCCAGCCGGTCCGCATACGGCGCGCGGGCGAGATCGGCTTCCCGGTACCACAGCAGCACGCCGTCGACGTCCGAGTCGCGGCGCGGCGGCACGAGCCAGTCCGGCACGACGCCATAGCCGTCCATCGGGCAGCCGTTCGGCCGCAGGTTGCGCGCGTACGTGAAATTCAGGCGCGTGCCGTCGATCAGGTCGACGCCCGTCTGCGCAAGCCCTTTCCCATAGGTCGGCATGCCGAGCAGCTTCGCGCGGCCGAGATCCTGCAGCGCCGCCGCGGTCGCTTCGGCGGCCGACGCGCTCTGTCCGTCGACGAGCACGACGAGCGGCACGGTGCGCCACCAGTCGTCCGCCTGCAGCGGCGCGAGCGGATCCTGGCCGTGCATGACCGGCAATGCGTAGTCGGGCCAGTTGGTCGTGTAGCGGCGGCGGTTGGCGTCGCCGCGCTCGACCGTCACCATCGCGGTGCGGTCGCGGCCCGCGAACAGCGCGGTGATGCCGATCGCCGCATTGAGCGCGCCGCCGCCGTTGATGCGCAGGTCGAGGATCACGCCTCTCACCGGCGGCCCCGTGCGGCGCGCGGCCTGCACCGCGTCGACGTAGTCGCCGACCGCAGGTTCGGGGAAGCTCGACAGCCGCGTGTACAGGATGTCGCCGTCGAGCCGCTTCGCGGTCGCCGGATGGGGCTTGAGGATCGTCCGCACGGGCGCGACGCTCAGCACCGCGTGCGACGGGCCGCGCTGGATCGTGAGCTTCAGCGGCACGCCCGCGTCGCCCTTGGCGAGTCTGGTCAGGTCGGCGGGGTCGATGCCGACGACGCTCGTATCGTTCATCGCGACGACGAGATCGTCGGGGTGCACGCCGGCCTTTTCCGCGGGCGCGTCGGGAATCACGTCGACGATGTGCAGCCCGTCGGGCCGCGTCTCGAACACGATGCCGATGCCGGGCGTGCCGTCGCGCGCGCGACGTTCGTCGTCGCGCCGCTCCTGCTCCTCCTTCGCGTCGAAGAAACGCGCGTACGGCAGCGTCTTGATCCCCGCGTGGGTCGTTGCGTCGAGCAGTGCGCCGATGTCGATGTCGGTCAGGTGCTGCCGCTTCAGGACTTCCACCGCCGCCTTGAGCTCGCAGATCTGCGGCTCCCAGTCGGGCGGGCAGGGCGAGGGCGGTTGGGTGGGGGCGGGCGAAGCGGCTGCGGGCGCCGAAGCGGCAGAAGCGGCAGAAGCGGCAGAAGCGGCAGAAGCGGCAGAAGCGGCAGAAGCGGCAGAAGCGGCAGAAGCGGCAGAAGCGGCAGAAGCGGCAGAAGCGGGCGGGGCGGACGCCGGCTGTTGCGCACCGACGGATGACGCGCACGGCAGGAGCGCGGCCGTGACGGCGGCGCAAGCGGCAAGGCGAAGCACGACACGCGTGGGAGGCATCATCGGGACCGCACGTTTGAACGGAGGGCGAAGGCGCTGTCCCGCTGACGCACGGCCGGCGGGCGGCGCGGCGGGACGGTCACGATTGTAGCCGACACGCGTGACCGGGCAGGGCGAGCGGGCGGCGCGATGCGCGGCGGTGGCGCGGGCATGAAAAAGCCGGCCCAACCGGGCCGGCTTTTCGTCTGTGCCGAAGCAGCGTGGCGCTTAAACCTGCGCGCCTGCGTTCGGATCGTCCGGATCGTGCGCGGACTTCTTTTCCTTGATCAGGTCTTCGCGCTTGATGCCGAGCCACATCGCGAGCGAGCCCGCGACGAACACCGACGAGTAGATGCCGAACATGATGCCGACCGTCAGCGCGAGTGCGAAGTAGTGCAGCGTCGGGCCGCCGAAGAAGAACATCGACAGCACCATCATTTCGGTCGACGTGTGCGTGATGATCGTACGCGACATCGTGGTCGTGATCGCGTGGTTGATCACTTCCTGCACGCTCATCTTGCGTTCGCGGCGGAACGTTTCGCGGATCCGGTCGAAGATGACGACCGACTCGTTGACCGAGTAGCCGAGCACCGCGAGGATCGCCGCGAGCACCGCCAGCGAGAACTCCCACTGGAAGAACGCGAAGAAGCCGAGAATGATCACGATGTCGTGCAGGTTGGCGATGATGCCGGCCACCGCGTATTTCCACTCGAAGCGGAACGACAGGTAGATCACGATGCCGATCACGACGCACGCGAGCGCGAGCAGGCCGTCGGTCGCGAGTTCCCGGCCGACCTGCGGGCCGACGAACTCGACGCGCTGCAGCGTGACGTCCGGGTTCTGCGCCTTCAGCGCGCCCATCACCTGGTCGCTCTGCTGCGCGGACGTGAGGCCTTCCTTCAGCTGCAGGCGGATCAGCACGTTGCGCGACGTGCCGAAGTTCTGCACCTGCGCGTCGGCGTAGCCGAGCTTGCCGAGCGTCGCGCGCACCGGTTCGAGCTCAGCGGCCTGCTGGTACTGCACCTCGATCACCGTCCCGCCGGTGAATTCGACGGACAGGTGCAGCCCGCGGTGGAACAGGAAGAACACGGCGGCGAGGAACGTGACCAGCGAGATCACGTTGAACACCAGCGCGTGCCGCATGAACGGAATGTCTTTACGGATGCGGAAAAATTCCATGGTCTTCTCCGGGGCCTTATTGGGTCGAGCCCGGTTTCTTCGGCGACACGCCCTGCTGCGCGCGGTTGCGCAGCTGCGGCTTGCCGGCGCGCGGCGCGTTGCCCTTCGCGGGGGCGGCGAGCTTCGCGGCGCGTGCGGTGTCGGTCGATTCGTCGGCGTCGGTGAACGACGCGGCGGCAGCGGCCCCTTCCGGCTTCCACACCTGGCCGATCGCGAGCGACTTCAGCTTCTTGCGGCCGCCGTACCAGAGGTTGACGATCCCGCGCGAGAAGAACACCGCGGAGAACATCGACGTCAGGATACCGAGGCAGTGCACGATCGCGAACGCGCGAACCGGGCCCGAGCCGAACGCGAGCAGCGCGAGGCCGGCGATCAGCGTCGTGACGTTCGAGTCGAGAATCGTCGCCCACGCATGCGCGTAGCCGGCCTGGATCGCGGTCTGCGGCGGCTGGCCGGCGCGCAGTTCTTCACGCACGCGCTCGTTGATCAGCACGTTCGCGTCGATCGCCATACCGAGCGCGAGCGCGATGGCGGCGATGCCGGGCAGCGTCAGCGTCGCCTGCATCAGCGACAGCACGGCGACGAGCAGCAGCAGGTTCACCGACAGGCCGATCACCGAGATCACGCCGAACAGCATGTAGTACGCGATCATGAACACGGCGATCGCGCAGAAGCCCCAGATCACCGAGTGGATGCCCATCTTGATGTTGTCGGCGCCGAGGCTCGGGCCGATCGTGCGTTCCTCGATGATGTCCATCGGCGCTGCGAGCGAACCGGCGCGCAGCAGCAGCGCGAGGTCGGCCGCGGCCTGCGGCGTCGGCTGGCCCGTGATCTGGAAGCGGTCGCCGAGTTCCGACTGGATCGTCGCGACCGTCAGCACTTCGCCCTTGCCCTTCTCGAACAGCACCATCGCCATCGGCTTGCCGATGTTCTCGCGCGAGACCGCGCGCACCGAGCGGCCACCCGCCGAATCGAGGCGGATGTTGACCGACGGACGCTGGTGATCGTCGAAGCCGGCCGATGCATCGATGATGCGGTCGCCCGTGAAGATCACGTCCTTCTTCAGCAGCACCGGCGCCTGGTTGCCCTGCGTGAACAGCTCTTCACCCGGCGGCACCGGGTCGTTCGGGTTCGGGTGCGTGTTGATCGGATCGGCGAGGCGCGCCTCGAGCGTCGCGGTGCGGCCGATGATGTCCTTCGCCTTCGCGGTGTCCTGCACGCCCGGCAGCTCGACGACGATGCGGTCGCTACCTTGCTGCTGCAGGATCGGCTCGGACACGCCGAGTTCGTTCACGCGGTTGTGGAGCGTCGTCAGGTTCTGCTTGAGCGCGGCGTCCTCGACGGACTTCTGCACGGCCGGCGTGAACGTGCCGACGACCTGCGTGCCGCCGCCGCCGGGCTGGGTCGCCCATTGCAGTTCGGTGATCGACAGCGCGAGCAGCTTGCGGGCGTCTTCCGCCGTCTGCGCATCGCTGAAGTTGACGACCACGGACTGGTCGACGCGGCTCACGCCGCCGTCGCGGATGTTCTTGTCGCGCAGCAGCGTGCGCGCGTCGGACGCGTCGGAATCGAGCTTCTTCGTGAGCGCGCCCGTCATGTCGACCTGGAGCAGGAAGTGGACGCCGCCACGCAGGTCGAGGCCGAGATACATCGGCAGCGCGTGCAGGGAGGTCAGCCAGCGCGGCGACGCGCTCTGCAGGTTCAGGGCGACGACGTACTGCGGATCGTTCGGGTCGGTGTTCAGCGACTTCTGCAGCAGGTCCTTGACGCGCAGCTGCGTATCGGTGTCCTTCAGGCGCACGCGGATGTTCGCGTTGGTCGCCGTGTTCTCGAAGGTGACGTCGTCCGGCGTGATCTGCGCGGAGGCGAGCGCCGATTCGACCTGGGTCAGCGTGGTCGAGTCGAGCTTGACCGTGGCCTTGCCGCTCGACACCTGCACCGCCGGCGATTCGCCGAAGAAGTTGGGCAATGTGTACAGAAGGCCGATGGCGAGCGCCACGACCATCACGACATATTTCCAGAGTGGATAACGATTCATGAGGGAGCCGAACGGGTGGTTGGCGTGAAAGCGTCGCGTCCGGCGCCGCGGCGGCCCGCTCTCTCAGGCGGGCACGGCGCGGGGAGCCGGACGCTCGGTGAAGGGCTTACAGCGACTTGATCGTGCCCTTCGGCAGAATGGTCGTGACCGCGGCCTTCTGCACGGTGATTTCGGTGCCTTCGGCGATTTCGACGCCGATGTAGCCTTCGGTGACCTTCGTCACCTTGCCCACGAGGCCGCCGCTCGTGACGACTTCGTCGCCCTTGGCCATGGCCGCGAGCATGTTGCGGTGCTCCTTCTGACGCTTCATCTGCGGACGGATCATGATGAAGTAGAGCACGGCAAACATCAGGATGAGCGGCAGGAAGCTCATCAGGCTCGATTCGGCGCCACCGGCACCTTGGGCGAACGCGTTGGAAATGAACGGCACGTTGGTCTCTCCGTAGGGGAAGATCGAAAAATAAGCCGGTTATTCTACCACCGGCCCCATGCGCAAACGGCTCGGCAAATGCGCTTTCGGATCAAGCTGTTAAAGCGTGAACCGGTACCGTTGCGACTTGTATGGAAAGGCAATTGTAATGTTTGTCGGTTCCGAGCGGCAGCTGGGACGCGCTTGTTTAGGACGAGTCCCAAAAGATTTTCGATCCGTTTAGTGCTTGTCTTATCAAGGGCGGCGCGACCGTCCGTCAGTCGACCCCTCTGGCGCGATCCTCCGCGAAGCGCTGGCGGAACGCGTCGAACGTATGGGTCTCGATCGCTTCGCGGATCTCGCTCATCAGCTGCAGGTAGTAGTGCAGGTTGTGGATCGTGTTGAGCTGGGCGCCGAGGATCTCGCCCACGCGGTGCAGGTGATGCAGGTAGCCGCGCGAGAAGTTCTGGCACGTGTAGCACGTGCAGCTCGCGTCGAGCGGCTTCAGCGAGTTCTTGTGCGTCGCGTTGCGGATCTTCACGTCGCCGAAGCGCGTGAACAGCCAGCCGTTGCGCGCGTTGCGGGTCGGCATCACGCAGTCGAACATGTCGACGCCGTTGGCGACGCCCTCGACCAGGTCCTCCGGCGTGCCCACGCCCATCAGGTAGTGCGGCTTGTTGGCCGGCAGCTTCGGGCCGACGTGGCGCAGCACGCGCATCATGTCTTCCTTCGGCTCGCCGACCGACAGCCCGCCGATCGCGAGGCCGTGGAAGCCGAGTTCCGCGAGGCCCGCGAGCGATTCGTCGCGCAGGTCCTCGAACATCCCGCCCTGGACGATCCCGAACAGCGCGTTCGGGTTGCCGAGCCGGTTGAACTCGTCGAGCGAGCGCTTCGCCCAGCGCAGCGACATGCGCATCGAGTCGGCCGCTTCCTTGTGCGTGGTCGGCACGCCGTTGGTCGCGTACGGCGTGCACTCGTCGAACTGCATCACGACGTCGGAGTTCAGCACCTTCTGGATCTGCATCGACACTTCCGGCGACAGGAACAGCTTGTCGCCGTTGATCGGCGACGCGAACGTCACGCCGTCCTCGGTGATCTTGCGCAGGTCGCCGAGCGAGAACACCTGGAAGCCGCCCGAGTCGGTCAGGATCGGCTTGTTCCAGCCCATGAAGGCGTGCAGGCCGCCGTGCGCGTCGATCGTGTCGAGGCCCGGGCGCAGCCACAGGTGGAACGTGTTGCCGAGGATGATCTGGGCCTTGATCTCGTGCAGCTCGCGCGGCTGGATCGCCTTCACGGTGCCGTACGTGCCGACCGGCATGAAGATCGGCGTCTCGACCACGCCGTGGTTGAGCTTCACGCGGCCGCGGCGCGCATGGCCGTCGGTCGTCAGCAGTTCGAATTCGAGCCCGTTCGCCGGGCGGTCCTGCACGGGGGCGTGCGTATCAGCGTGCGTATCGTGGGATGAACCTTCGGTCATCGCGTCATTCTCCTCGCCACCGGGCTGCTCTGCATGGGACCAGAGTAACCGCTAAAGCGCTAACTCTGGATCGCAAGTCCGGCGCATGTTGGAAACGCCGCCGGGAATCCGGCGGCGGGGAAAGCGGGTGCGTGCGAGCATCGCACGCACAACGTGAAAGCGGAACCTGGCCGTTCGGTACGGCGGCCGGCCTCCGTGCCGCGCTTACGCGCGCGCCGCCTCCGGCGTGTCGCGCCGCGTGAGCAGCATCGCATCGCCGTAGCTGAAGAAGCGGTAGCGCTCGTCGATCGCGTGCCGGTACGCGGCGCGGATCGTCTCCACGCCCGCGAACGCGGACACCAGCATCAGCAGCGTCGACTTCGGCAGGTGGAAGTTCGTGACGAGCCGGTCGACCACGCGGAAACGATAGCCGGGCGTGATGAAGATGTCGGTCTCGGCCTGCGTGGCCGCGAGCGGGCGGCCCGCTTCGTCGGCCGCGCGCGCCGCGGCTTCGAGCGCGCGCATCGACGTCGTGCCGACCGCGATCACGTTGCCGCCGCGCGCACGGGTCGCGGCGATCTTGTCGACGAGCGACTGCGGCAGGTCGTACCACTCGCTGTGCATCTTGTGCTCGGCGATGTTGTCGACGCGCACCGGCTGGAACGTGCCGGCGCCGACGTGCAGCGTCAGCGTCGCGCGCTCGACGCCCATCGCGTCGAGCCGGTCGAGCATCGGCTGGTCGAAGTGCAGCCCTGCCGTGGGCGCGGCGACCGCGCCCGGGTTGCTCGCGTAGACGGTCTGGTAGCGCGTCTCGTCGGTCGCGTCCGGATCGTGTTCGATATAGGGCGGCAGCGGCAGGCGGCCGTACTGCTCGATCAGGTCGAGGCACGGCGCGGGGAAGTTCAGCGTGAAGAACGGGTCGACGCGCTCGCCCACCGTCACGTCGAACGCATCGGCGAGCCGCAGCGTCGTGCCGGCGCCCGGCGACTTGCTCGCGCGGATCTGCGCGAGCGCCGTGTGCGTGCCGGTCACGCGCTCGATCAGCACCTCGATCTTGCCGCCGCTGGCCTTCTGGCCGAAGAAACGCGCCTTCAGCACCTTGGTATCGTTGAAGACGAGCAGGTCGCCGGCCGCGATGCACGACGGCAGCGCGGTGAAATGGCGGTCGACCAGGCGTGCGGGCGCGACGGTGCCGTCGACCTCGAGCAGGCGGCTCGCGGTGCGATCGGGCAGCGCGGTTTGTGCAATCAGCTCGGGAGGCAGATTGAAATCGAAATCGGAAAGCGTGAACATGCGGGCTGGTTCGAAGCGGCCGGCGGGCGTCGCCGGCGGGGCGGAAACGCGTAAATCGGGCGCGCGAGCCGCTATGATGGCGGGATGCGCGGCCTGGCCGGCGTCGTTCGTTCGGACGACGTGAAAGCCGCTATTGTACTTGCCTTGCGAAGCACCCAGACGATCCGATGCCTGTGTCACCACGCCGTTCCCCCGCTGCCGTTGCCGATTCCGCCGATCCGTTCGACGCGGAAGATGTCGCGCCGCCCGCGCAACGCGCGGGCGAGCGTGATTCCGCGGAGCGCGCCGCACCGCGCCGCGCCCCGCCGCCCCCCGCGACCCCACGACCCCCCACCCCCGCCCCCCCCCCCCCCCGACCCGCGCCCCCCCCACCCCCCCCCCCCCCCCCCCCCCCCCCCCCCCCCCCCCCCCCCCCCCCCCCCCCCCCCCCCCCCCCCCCCCCCCCCCCCCCCCCCCCCC
>NZ_JAAGPC010000200.1:0-15261 GCF_017104595.1 Burkholderia sp. Tr-20390
TCCGGTTCGAGCGCGAGCAGCCCGTCGCCGCGCCATTGCCAGCGCACGGCGCCGGCGGCGCAGGTGCCGTCCGTCGCGGACGGTGCGCGGCCGCCCAGCGTGAACGCGAGGAAGTCGTCGAGCAACGCGTTGGCCATGCGGGAATCAGCGCTGGAAGTCATACAGCGAACCGACGCGCAGGATCTGCGTGAGCTCGTCGAGCGCGGTGCGCGATTCGTCGAGCAGCGCCGGATCGGCGAGGTCTTCCGGTGCGAGGCGGTCGCGATAGTGCCGGTCGATCCACGTGTCGAGCGACGCGAACAGCGTGTCGTTGATCCACACGTTCGACGTGACGGCCGCGCGCTCCGCTTCGTTCAGCACGACGCGCAGGCGCAGGCACGCAGGGCCGCCGCCGTTCTTCATGCTTTCGCGCAGGTCGAACACGAGCACGTCGTGGATCGGGCCGTTGCCGGCCGCGAGTTCGTCGAGATAGGCCGCGACGTTGCCGTTCTCGCGGCATTCCTGCGGCACGACGAGCACCTGCGAGCCGTCCGCGCGCGACAGCAGCTGGCTGTTGAACAGGTACGACGTCACCGCGTCGTTCACGCTCACGGCGGCCTCGGGCACCTCGATCACGTTCAGGCGCGCACCGCGTGCGTCGAGCGCGGCGGTCAGCGTGTCGTAGATCGCCTGCTTGTTGACGAACGCGCGCTCGTGCGTGAACAGCGTGTCGCGGTTGCCGACCGAGATCACGTCGTTGTGGAACACGCCCGCGTCGATCACGTCCGGATCCTGCTGCGCATAGACCGTCGCTTCTTCGGCGAGCCCGTGGCGATGCGCGACCGCGCGGCTCGCCTCGAAGGTCTGGCGCGCCGGAAAGCGCTTCGGCTCGGGGCCGCGGCGGTATTCCGCACGGCCGTACACGAAGAACTCAATGCCCGGCTTGCCGTATTCGGCACAGAAGCGCGTGTGGTTCGCCGCGCCTTCGTCGCCGAGTGCCGGCGTGCCGGTCAGCGCTTCGTGCACCGCGAAATGCGCGGGATCGGCGAACAGCGTCGACAGCGTGCGGCGCGTCGCTTCGTGCTCGATCGCGCGATGCAGCTTGCTGCACAGGTTCGCCGGCGTGAAGTGCACGCGGCCGTCGCTCGTGTCGGCCGACGGGCTGACGGTGGCCGCGTTCGCGGTCCACATCGCCGATGCCGAGCTCGCCGCGGCGAGCAGTTCGGGCGCCTGCTTCGCGGCCTTCGCGATCACGTCCGCGTCCTTGCCGGAGAAGCCGAGCTCGCGCAGCAGGCGCAGCGACGGCCGCTCCTGCGGCGGCAGCACGCCTTGCGCGAAGCCGAGATCCGCGAGCTGCTTCATCTTGCGCAGCCCCTGCTTCGCGGCGGCCTTCGGGTTCGCGGCCGACTTTTCGTTGTTGAGCGACGCCACGTTGCCGAACGACAGCCCGGCGTAGTTGTGGGTCGGGCCGACGAGCCCGTCGAAATTGGCTTCTTGTGCGTTCATCGTCGTTCCCTCGATCAGAAATGCAGGCCCGGCGACAGGCTCGCGGGCAAGGTCAGTTGCGTGCTTTCCACCGACGCCATCGGATACGCGCAATAGTCGGCCGCGTAGTACGCGCTCGGGCGATGGTTGCCCGAGCGGCCGGTGCCGCCGAACGGCGCGGCGGACGACGCGCCGTTGGTCGGCCGGTTCCAGTTGACGATCCCGGCGCGAATCGTGCGGCGAAAGTGTTCCCATGCGTTCGCGTCGTCGGCCAGCAGGCCGGCGGACAGGCCGAACGCCGTGTCGTTCGCGCGCTCGATCGCTTCGTCGAACGTCGCGTAGCGGACGATCTGCGCGAGCGGGCCGAAGTGCTCTTCGTCCGGCAGGTTCGCGACGCCCGTCACGTCGACGATCGCCGCGTTCACGAAGCCGAGGCGCGGATCGCGCTGCGTCATCGCGATGACCGGCTTCGCGCCCTGCTCGATCAGGCGCGACTGCGCGTCGACGAGTTTCGCCGCGGCACGCGCCGAGATCACCGCGCCCATGAACGGCTGCGGATCGGCGTCGAACACGTCGGCCGTGATCTTCGACGTGACGTCGGCGAAGCGCGCGAGGAAGCGGTCGCCGAACGCGCCCTGCGGCACGAAGATGCGGCGCGCGCACGTGCAGCGCTGGCCGGCCGACAGGAACGCCGACTGGATCGTGTGATGGACCGCCGCGTCGATGTCCTCGACTTCGCCGATCACCAGCGGGTTGTTACCGCCCATCTCGAGCGCGAGCACGATTTCCGGACGGCCGCCGAACTGCTTGTGCAGCAGCGTGCCGGTATCCGAGCTGCCGGTGAAGAACAGCCCGTCGATCTGCCGATGGTTCGCGAGCGCGATGCCCGTGTCCTTCTCGCCCTGCACGAGGTTCAGCACGCCGTCCGGCAGCCCGGCGTCCTTCCACACTTCGACCGTCGCGCGCGCGACGCCCGGTGCGAGCTCCGACGGCTTGAACACGACCGCATTGCCGGCGATCAGCGCGGGCACGATATGGCCGTTCGGCAAGTGGCCGGGGAAGTTGTACGGGCCGAATACTGCGACGACACCGTGCGGACGGTGACGCAGCACCGCGACGCCGTCAGCCATGTCCTGGCGCTTCTCGCCGGTGCGTTCCTGGTAGGCCTGGATCGAGATGCCGACCTTCGCGGCCATCGACGCGACTTCCGTGCGCGCTTCCCACAGCGGCTTGCCCGTCTCGCGGCCGATCGCGGTCGCGATCGCTTCCTTGCGTTCGTTGAGCAACGCGGCGAAACGCTTGACGATCGCGCAGCGCGATTCGAAGTCGAGCGCCGACCAGCCGGCGAATGCGCGGCGCGCGCTGGCGACCGCGCGATCGACGTCGGCCGCCGACGCGCTTTCACCCTGCCATGCGATCTCGTCGGTGCCGGGGTTGCGCGAAGCGAACACGGGGCCCGAGCCTGCGACCCAGGCGCCGTCGATGAAGAGTTCCGTCATGATTCGTTTATCCCTGTTTGACTTTGAGCGGCAGCACGCGCACCGGATCGCCGGCCTTCACGTCGAGCGCGACGGCGTCGTCGGCCGACAGCACGAACGCGCCGTTCGCGACCACGCCCGGCGCGACGCCGACGCGGAAGTCGGTGAGCGACGTGTTCGACACGAGCGACTTCGGTGCATCGTCGCGCGCATCCGGCACGCCGATCGCGACCGGCACGACGACGCTCTCGCGCACCGTGCGCAGGTCGTTGACGTGGCATTCGAGCACGGGGCCCGCGTCGAAGATGTCGACGTGATTCTGGTAACGCAGCCCTTCCGCCTCGAGCATCTTGCGGGCCGGCAGCGTATCGCGGTGCGTGAGGCCGACCGCGTCCTGCGCGTCCTGCGGCAGCAGGTCGACGTACACCGGATAGCGCGGCATCAGTTCCGCGAGGAACGACTTTCGGCCGTGCGAGCTGAGATAGTCGGCCGCGTTGAAATCGATCTGGTAGAAGTGCGAACCGACCGCGCGCCAGAACGGCGACGTGCCGTCTTCGTCGAAGTGGCCGCGCAGTTCCGCGCAGATGCGTTCCGGAAAGCGCTCGCGGAATTGCGCGATGAACATGAAGCGCGAGCGCGACAGCAGCCCGCCCACGCCGCCCGTGCGATAGCGCGGGCTCAGGAACAGCGAGCACACTTCCGCGTAACCGGTCAGGTCGTGCGAGATGTTCAGCGCGGACATCCGCGTCCACACGCCGAGCTCCTGGCTCGCGTGCACGACCGTGCTCACGCGATAGTTGTAGAACGGCTGTTCGAGGCCGACCTGCGTCTCGATCCCGCACACGCCCGCGATGTCGCCCGTCTTCGATTCTTCCATCACGAAGAAGTAGCCGGCCTCGCCGGCCGTCGCCTCGCCCGCGAGCGTGCGGCGCGTGCGCTCGATGCGCGCGGCGAGCGCGTCGCGATCGGGCTTGAACGTGGTCAGGCCCGGCCCGGTTTCCTTCGCGAGCGACACGAGCGCGTCGACGTCGCCCGTTTGTACGACCCGAACGACGATCATGCTGCGTCTCCCTTCAAATCTTCATCGTCGCGGCGATGCAGCGGCACGCAGCGCACGACATCGCCATCCTTCACATCGAGCGCCGCGCGCACGTCGCCGGCCAGCGGCGCGTCATCCGTCTCGCCCGGCAGATCGGCCAGCACGCAGCGGAACGATTCGCCGCTGCCCGTCGACACCATGTAGGCGACATCGCCCTGCTGGTGCGCGGCCTCGCGCACGGTGCGCTCGGCGCCGTGCTTCACGCACGCGGTGCGGTCGACCTGCGCGGTCAGCACCGGGCCCGCGTCGAAGATGTCGACGAAGCGGTCGGGCTCGAAGCCTTCCTCGAGATGGATGTCATAGGCGAGCAGCGCCGATTCGTTCGGCTCGCCGAGCACGCGCTGCGCGGCTTCCGGCAGCAGCGGCACGTAGAGCGGATACGCCGGCATCACTTCCGCGATGAAGGTACGGCTGCGGCCGCCCGACGCGATGTCGACGTCGGTGAAGTCGCGGCCGAAGAACTTGCGTCCCACCGCTTCCCAGAACGGCGATGCGCCGTTGCCGTCGCTCACGCCGAGCAGCAGCGTGAACACTTCCGGCGTGAAGCGGCGGCGGTTCGCGGCGATGTACATCATCCGCGCACGCGAGATCAGGTGCGCGGCCGCGTCGCCGCGCAGCGACGGATCGACGTAGAAGCCCGCCAGCCGGCTCTTGCCGGTCAGCTCGTGCGACATCGTGAGCGCGTGGATCTTGCGGTTCACGTGCAGCTCGCGCGACGCGTGGATCAAGGCGTCGTTGCGGAACGCGTAGAACGGTTCCGAGTAGCCGGCCGCGGCCACGATGCTCGCCGTGCCGAGCAGCTTGCCGGTCGACGAATCCTCGAGCACGAAGAGGTAGAACTCCTCGCCGGCGAAGTCGACGTCCGCGCGAAACGAATCCTCGGAGAGCGCCACGCGTGCTTCGAGCGCCGCGCGGTCGTGCGGCAGCGAGTGCAGGACCGGCTGCGCGGTGCGCGCCATGTGCGCGAGCGCATCGAGATCCGTGAGTTTGCCGGGGCGAACAAATAGCATCGTCGTTCCTGTCTGCGATGGGTGCGCCGATCAGCGCGCGGTGGCTTCCTGGGCGGCGAGCACTTGCTCGACTGCCTTCTCGAAGCGCTTCATGCCTTCGTCGAGCAGGTCGAACGGGATCACCAGCGACGGCACGAAGCGCAGCACGTTCGGGCCGGCGATCAGCATGATCAGGCCGTTTTCCGCGGCGGCGGTGACGAAGTCCTTCGCGCGGCCGTCGAATGCCGCGGTGAGTTCCGCGCCGACGAGCAGGCCCTTGCCGCGCACGTCCTTGAAGATGCCGAAGCGCGCGTTGATGCGCTCGAGCGCGCCTTTCAGGCGCACGCTGCGTTCGCGCACGCCTTCGAGCAGCGCCGGGTCGCCGATCAGTTCGACGACCTTGTCGGCGATCGCCGATGCGAGCGGGTTGCCGCCGTACGTCGTGCCGTGCACGCCGACCTTGAAGTGCGCAGCGAGTTCGTTCGTCGTCAGCATCGCGCCGATCGGGAAGCCGTTGCCGAGCGCCTTGGCGGTCGTCAGGATGTCCGGCGTGACGCCGGTATCCATGTAAGCGTAGAACTGGCCCGTGCGGCCGACGCCCGTTTGCACTTCGTCGAAAATCAGCAGCGCGCCGTGCGCGTCGCACGCTTCGCGCAGCGCCTTCAGGAACGCCGGATCGGCCGGGATCACGCCGCCTTCGCCTTGCACGGGCTCGACGATCACGGCGCAGGTTTGCGGGCCGATCGCGGCCTTCGCGGCTTCGATGTCGTTGTACGGCAGGTGCTTGATGCCGGCCGGCACGGGGCCGAAGCCTTCCGAGTACTTCGGCTGGCCGCCGACGCTGACCGTGAAGAACGTGCGGCCGTGGAACGACTGCACGAACGAGATGATTTCGGCTTTATCGGCGCCGTGGCGATCGAATGCGACGCGGCGCGCGAGTTTCAGGGCGGCTTCGTTCGCTTCCGCGCCGGAGTTCGCGAAGAACGCGCGGTCGGCGAAAGTCAGCGATTCGAGACGCTTCGCGAGGCGCAGCACCGGCTCGTTCGTGTAGCCGTTGCCGATGTGCCAGAGCTTGCGGCCTTGTTCGTCCAGCACCTTCAGCAGTTCCGGGTGGCCGTGGCCCAGCGACGTCACCGCGATACCGCACGCGAAGTCGATGTACTCGCGGCCGGCCGTGTCCCACACGCGGGAGCCCTCTGCACGGTCCGGCACGAACGGCGCGGGGGAAAATACCGGCACCATCACTTCGTCGAATGTCTGGCGGGTCACGGTCGAGGTCGTCATGGTCGTTCCTTTCGGTTTCGTAAGAGGGTTCAACAGGATCAAGTTTAGGTAAGGGTGACGCAAGCGTCTTGCGGAATTGCGACGGGTTCTATCGGAAGCGGATAGTGCGGTTTGGTTTTGCCCTTTCGGGCGGGGGGCTTCGGTTTCGGTTTCGGTTGGCCGTATTTTGAGGCCTTTTTTGGGTGGTTCGCTTGCGTTTGGCGTGAAGCACCTGTTGTCTTAGCGGTCTATTAGCGTCGCCCCTGCGCGGGGCGGCGGTTACTTTTCTTTGTCTTGCCAAAGAAAAGTAACCAAAAGAAAGGCGCTGTGAGAACGCATGACTTCCCGGTGCCGTAGTGCTCGGAGTGGACCGCGCCTAAGTGTCCGCGCCAGTCACGAACACGGAGTGGTTCGAGCAATGGTTCTGACACCCTCCACTACCCTACAGAGCGGTATACCGCCCGCCAGCTCCGCCCTCGCTTTGCTCGGCCGACAGGGACACCCTCTCCAGTAACATCTGAGGCCGGTCAGCTCCGGCAATCACACGCGAGCACCGCGGATTCAGCGAATCAAGGCATGCCCTCATTCGCCACGAAAAAGGGACGCAGCACGCATCTACGTGCTCACGCCGTTATCCAACACTCACCGATGGCAAGCAGTCCGATCGGGTACGAATGGTGTGAGAAAAGAGGGTTGCGTGCTTTGCTGATACAGCGCCGGCAGAAGCAAGTGAGCGCATGCAACGCGACGTGAAGTACCTTGCAGCCGAGCGTAGCGAGGATGGAGCTAGCGGGCGGTATACCGCTCTGTCGGGTAGGGGGAGGTGTCAGAACCATTGCTCGAACCACTCCGCGTTCTGGACTGGCGCGGACACTTAGGCGCGGTCCACTCCGAGTGCCATGGCACCGGGAAGTCTTGCGTTCTCACAGCGCCTTTCTTTTGGTTACTTTTCTTTGGCAAGACAAAGAAAAGTAACCGCCGCCCCGCGCAGGGGCGACGCTAATAGACCGACAAGATCACAGGTGCTTCACGCCAAACGCAAGCGAACCACCTCAAAACTCAATCCTTCCCCCCGCGCTCGACAAGCGCGCCCCCCCGAGGCTCGCCGCCGCCCCCGGTTTGCTTCTCGAGCCAGGCTCTCCGATCCTCCCGAGGCGTGACCCCGAACCTTTCGCGATACGCGTTAGAAAAGTGCGCAGCAGAAGAGAACCCACAGGCGAGAGAAACCTGCACAACCGACTTGCTAGTCCGCTGCAACTGAGTCCGAGCCTTGAGCAACCGAAGATTGAGGTAATACTTGGAGGGCATCGCCCCGAGATACTGCCGAAAGAGCCGTTCCAGTTGCCGGCGTGACACGCCAACGAGCTCGGCGATCTCATCGGTGGTCAAAGGATCCTCGACATTGGCTTCCATCAACAGCAAAGCATCATTCAACCGAGGATGCCGCTCGCCTGGCGCAGTCACAAAAGGAATCCGCTGCCGCTCCTCGCCACTGCGCAAAGTCCCGGCGCCGAGCGCATCGGCGATCCTCTCCGCGAGATCCGGCCCATGTTCCCGGCCAATCATGGCCAGCATGAAGTCAACGGTGGCTTGCCCACCCGCACAGGTAGCCCGATCGCGATCGATCTCGAAGATCTGCTGCGTGACGATCGACCGCTCGAACTGTTCGGCGAACTGCTGATACGTCTCCCAGTTCACGCTCACGCGATACCCGGAAAGCTGCCCGGCCATGGCCAGCCACCACACGCCATGATGAATACCGGTCACGACAGGCGTCCGCTGCCCCACCCTCGCGAGACTCGCGAGAAACAACCGATAGTCGGCAAACTGCTGAAACCGCTCCGACACGACGATGACCCAGTCACACGCGATCGCATCGTTGAACGCCGCATCGGCATGCCACTGCGCGCCGCCGGCGAGCGGCACCGGCCGCCCGTCCCACGAACACACCTGCCAGCGATACAGCAGCCGCCCGTCGATCTCGTTCGCGAGATTCAGCGCATCGACGATCGGACCCACGCCCGACATCGACACGGGCGGCAATGCAACGATCGCCACCTGCGTCGTGCGGGTGGCGCCTGCGGGACGAGACACCGGTACCACGGTCGAAACCTGCCCTGTCGCGTTACTTGAGACTGCCCGACAGGAACTGCTTCAGCCGCTCGCTCTGCGGGCGGACCAGCACCTCCTTCGGATCGCCCTCTTCCTCGGTCCGCCCCTGATGCAGGAACATCACGTGGTTCGACACGTTGCGCGCGAAACCCATCTCGTGCGTGACGACGATCATCGTGCGGCCTTCCTCGGCGAGCTTCTGCATCACCTTCAGCACTTCGCCCACCAATTCAGGGTCGAGCGCCGACGTCGGCTCGTCGAACAGCATCACGTCCGGATGCATCGCGAGCGCCCGTGCAATCGCCACGCGCTGCTGCTGGCCGCCCGAAAGATGCGACGGATACTGCTTCTCGACGCGCGGCGGCAAGCCGACCTTCTCCAGGTACTCGCGCGCCCGCTCCTCGGCTTCCTTCTTCGAAATGCCGAGCACGTGCACCGGCGCTTCCATCACGTTCTCGAGCACGTTCATGTGCGCCCAGAGGTTGAAGTGCTGGAACACCATCGCGAGCTTCGTGCGGATGCGCTGCAGCTGCTTGTGATCGGCGACTTCGAGCGCGCCGGCGCGGTCGGTCTTCGTGCGCACGGCCTCGCCGTCGACGACGATCTGCCCCGCATTCGGCCGCTCGAGAAAATTGATGCAGCGCAGGAACGTGCTCTTGCCCGAGCCGCTCGCGCCGATGATGCTGATGACGTCGCCGGCCTTCGCGTTCAGCGACACGCCCTTGAGCACTTCGTTGTCACCGTAGCGCTTGTGAATGTCGACCGCGGCAAGCTTGGTGGAAGCGGCAGCGCTCGTTTGAGTGATCTCGGCCAACTGGCTCTCCTCGAAGTGATTCAATGACGGGCGGCCGCGAGATACGCAAGCCAGTGGCGCTCCGCGCGGCGAAACGCCGCGACGAGTGCGAACGATACCGCAAGATAGATCAGCGCGGCGATCCCGAACGACTGGAACGCCATGTAGGTCGCGGAATTCGCATCACGCGCGACCTTCAGGATGTCCGGCACGGTCGCGGTGAACGCGACGGTCGTCGCGTGCAGCATCAGGATCACCTCGTTGCTGTACAGCGGCAGCGCGCGGCGCAGCGCCGACGGCAGGATCACGCGGCGGTACATCGTGAACGGCGACATCCCGTACGCCCGCGCAGCCTCCACTTCACCGTGCGGAATCGCGCGGATCGCACCCGCGAAGATCTCCGTGGTGTACGCGCAAGTGTTCAGCGCGAACGCGAGAATCGCGCAGTTGAAGCCGCTGCGGAAGAACGCGTCGAGCAGCGAGTGCGAACGCACGAACTCGAGGCTGTACATGCCCGTGTACAGCAGCAGCAACTGCACGTAGAGCGGCGTGCCGCGGAACACGTACGTGTAGAACCGCACCGGCGTCGACACCCACTTGTTCTTCGACACGCGTGCAACCGCGAGCGGCACCGCGCATACGAAGCCGAGCGAAATCGACGCGACGAGCAGCCACAGCGTCACCGCGAGGCCGGAGAGGCGCTGGCCGTCCCAGTAAAGGAACGCCTGGCCGAATTCCTGGAGAATTTCGATCATAGATCTGCGTGCCGCACGCCCATGGAATAACGCTTCTCGAGCTGGATCAGCACGAGGTTGGAAACGGTCGTGATCGCGAGATAGATCAGCGCCGCGACGAGGATGAAGAAGAACATGTTGAACGTGCTCTTGCCGGCGTCCTGCGCGGCCTTCACGACGTCCGCGAGGCCGATGATCGACACCAGCGCGGTGGCCTTCACGAGCACCTGCCAGTTGTTGCCGATCCCCGGCAGCGCGAAGCGCATCATCTGCGGAAACATGATCCGCGCGAACACGCGCGCGCCGCTCATCCCGTACGCCGCACCGGCTTCGAGCTGGCCGCGCGGCACCGACAGGAACGCGCCGCGGAACGTCTCGGTGAAGTACGCGCCATAGATGAAGCCGAGCGTCAGCACGCCGGCCACGAACGGGTCGATGTCGATCTGGTCCCAGCCGACGAAGTCGGTGAACTGGTTCAGCCAGATCTGGATGCTGTAGAACAACAGCAGCATCAGGACGAGATCGGGCACCGAGCGGATCAGCGTCGTATAGCCGGTCGCGATCGCTCGCAGCACCCGGTTGTGCGACAGCTTCGCCACCGCGCCGATCAGCCCCAGCGCCACCGCAGTGGCGAGCGACAGCACCGACAGCTCGATGGTCTGCACGGTGCCGGCCCAGAGGACAGGACCAAAGCCGTAAAGGAACACGCGCGTCTCCAGAGTTGGAATGGATGCCGACGCGTCTGCCTGTCCCGCGCCGGGCTGACGCGGATAGTCGCAAGCGAAATTGATTGCCTCAAACCACCTCGCGCGTGATTGCTGCGTCGCAACAATCCGCCCCATCATTTGCAACCACGGCGTACGCCGCTGTTTCAAAAGGAAAAAAGCCGCTTCCTGACAACCGGATAACCGGCGGGGAAGCGGACTTTTTGCAATTTTCCGGTCGCTTTTTCGATATAGCGCCGAAGGAGGCTGCGGCTACGCCTATCGCCCCTTCAGGATGTCGGAGCGCGAAGTCGTATAGACAAGCCCGTCCGGGCCGAAATGGACGTTGAAGAATGCGTCGGTGTTGACGCCGTCCTCGAGCCAGCGCCAGCTCCAGACGATCTCGGGCTTGAGCGGATACTGCGCGATGTCGCCGGGCTTGCCGAGCAGGCGCCGCACCTCGTCCTCGTTCATCCCGGGGCGCACCTTCGCGAAATTCTCGGCGGTCAGCACCTGCGTCGCGCCCGTGTAGCGGCCGTTCGCATCGAGATCGACGAACCACGTCTGGTTGCCCATCGGGCCGCGCGGGTATTCGAGCCGCTTCGAGCCGTCGGTGAAGTCGCGCTCGGTCTCGGGCTTGCCCATCGTGCCGCGCACGTCGGCCTCGGTCGATTCGCCGACCTTCAGCCCCTTCAGCAGCAGCGGCGCGGGCTTGATCGCGTTGAAGAAATCCCTGATACGTTGCACGTCGAGATTGCCTTGCTTGTCGTCGCAGCCGGTCAGCGCCAGCGCAGCGGCCAGCATCGTCACGGGAAGCAGCCGGAAACGGAAATTCATCGGAAGAAATGCGCGTCGAGAAAACACGCGGCAAGGATACCCGCGCAGCGCCAAAAGCGCGAGACGGGCGCGCGGCCCGTCTCGTGTTCAATGCATCGTTTCGGTTTCGGTCTCGGCCCGGGTCGTGCGGCTCGTCGCGTGCGGCGCCCGCGGCACGGCCGGCGGCGCGTCGATACGGCGCCGCGTGCGCACGAGTTCGGCCAGCTGCCACGAACCGAGCGCCAGGCAGCCGAACAGCACCTCGCGGCCGCGCTTGACCAGCGCGAGCGACAGCGCCGTCTCGCGGTCGACGCCGAACATCTGCGCGAGCAGCACGACGGTCGCCTCCTGTACACCGAGGCCGCCCGGCACCATGAACGCCGCATGGCGCACGGCCTGCGCCATCGCCTCGATCGCAATCGCGCCGCCGATCGACACCGGATGGCCGAGCAGCGCGAGCGCCCAGTAGATCTCGAGCGCGCCGAGCACGTAGCCGGCCAGCTGCCAGAAGAATGCGCTGAACAGCAGGCCCGTGCGCGACATCAGCCCGTCGATGTCGGCGTCGAGCCGCTTGCCGTCGACGCCCTGCAGCAGCCGGTGCGAATCGCCGAGCAGGCGGCCCGCGAAACGCTCGATCGCATGGAAGATGCCGCCGCGGCGCATCAGCACGACGCCGAGCACCGGCAGCGGCAGCGTGAGCAGCAACGCGAGACCGATCGTGCCGCCGCCCATGCTGTCCGTCGTCGCGAGCAGCAGCACGAGACCGAGCGCGGCGAACGCATACTGGACGACGATCGTCACGAGCAACTCGACGATCACCGATGCCGTCACGCGGCTCGCGTCGGGCACCTGCCAGCGCGCGAGGCGGATGCCGACGATCTCGCCGCCGATCCCGACCACCGGCAGCAGCCGGTTCACGGCCTCGCGCACGGTCGCGATCCACCACAGGAACGGCAGCGACGAGCGCTTGTCGAGCAGCAGGTGCCACGCGTAGGCGTCGAGCAGCAGCGGCAGCGCATGGAACGGCACGAGCCACAGCAACGCGTAACCGGCGCGCGCGAGCATCTGCGATACGTCGCCGATGCCTTCGTGCAGCCCCAGCGCGAGCAGGATGCCGATGCCGAGCGGCCAGCCGAGCCATTTGATCCACTTGGTCATGACGGCTGCGCTCCCGGTGCGCGCGACGCCGGCGCGCCGCGCCGTGCGGCGGGCTGGCCGAACACGTCGGCAAAGCCGCCGGTCGCGACGCCCGCCGCCTTCAGCGCGGCCGCGACGCGCGGCGACAGCAGCGCGTCGAGTTCGTCCGCTGGACGGTAGCCGGCCATCGTCGGCGTGATCGGGCCGTCGCCGGCCTCGGCCGGATGGCAGTAGATCTCGCCGACGCCCGGCGGCAGCTTGGCGAGCGCATCGAGCAGCACGGCCTCGTCCATCGCGCCCGTATGCTCGATCCCGACCACGTAGTCGTTGTGCGCGAGCCCCGCGCGGTCGAGCCGCGCGCGCACGAGCGCGATCCACGGCTTGAGCAGCGCGGGCGCGCTCGTCTCGTACGGCAGCCGCACCGCGCGCAACCCGTAGTCGCGGCCGATCTCGATGATCAGCGACAGCACGGTCGGATGCAGGTGGAAATGCTTGTGCGCGTTCACGTGGTCGAGCGGCAGGCCGCTCGCCGCGAACGCGTCGAACTGCGCGCGAATCTCGCGGCGCAACTGCGCCCGCACGTGCGGCAGGAAGAAGAAGCGGCAGCCGTCCTTCGCCATCGCATCGCCGAACCGCCCGTCGGGGCCGACGAGCGCGGGAATCTCACGCGCGGGCAGCGTGGCCGGCCCGTCCGCGAGGACGAGATGCAGGCCGACCGCGAGCGACGGCAGCCGCCGCGCGCGCTCGATCGCATCGTGCGCGGCGGGCGCGCCGACCATCAGGCTGGCGGCATTCAGCACGCCGTCGCGATGCGCGCGCTCGACCGCCGCGTTGACACGCGGGTGCAGCCCGAAGTCGTCCGCGGTGAAGATCAGCGCCCGCGCCGCCGGCTGCGTCGCCATGAATCAGGCCTCGTGCGCGCGCAGGAAGCGGAAGAACTCGACACCTTCGCGCAGGCGGCGCTTCATCATGTCCCAGCTCGTCAGCATCTCGCGGACGATCTCCCAGATCTTCGACGGGCGGAAGTAGAACTGGCGATAGAACTGCTCGAGATGGTGATAGATCTCGTCGCGCGACAGGTGCGCATAGCCGATCGCCGCGAGCTGCACGCCTTCTTTGCTCACCAGGTTGATGGTCTTGTTCTCTTCCATCCAGCCGTTTTCCACGGCCTGCTTGTAGAGCGTCGTGCCCGGATACGGTGCGGCGAGCGAGACCTGGATCGTGTGCGGATTGATTTCCTTCGCGTACTCGATCGTCTTCTTGATGGTCTCCTGCGTCTCGCCCGGCAGGCCGAGGATGAAGGTGCCGTGGATCTTGATGCCGAGCTTCTTGCAGTCCGCGCTGAAGCGGCGCGCGAAATCGGTGCGCACGCCCTTCTTGATGTTCACGAGGATCTGGTCGTCGCCGGATTCGAAGCCGACCAGCAGCAGGCGCAGGCCGTTTTCCTTCATGACCTTCAGCGTCTTGTACGGCACGTTCGCCTTCGCGTTGCACGACCACGTGATGCCGAGCTTGCCCAGGCCGATGGCGATGGCTTCCGCGCGCGGCAGGTCGTCGGTGAAGGTGTCGTCGTCGAACATCAGCTCCTTCACTTCCGGCATGTTGTCGCGGATCCACTTCGCTTCCGCGAGCACGTTCTCGACCGAGCGCGTGCGGTAGCGATGGCCGCTGACCGTCTGCGGCCACAGGCAGAAGGTGCAGCGCGACTTGCAGCCGCGGCCCGTGTAGATCGACACGTACGGATAGTTGAGGTAGCCGATGAAGTAGTTGTCGATCTTCAGGTCGCGCTTGTAGACGGGCGCGACGAACGGCAGTTCGTCCATGTTCTCGAGGATCGGACGCGCTTCGTTGTGCTCGATCGAGCCGTCCTTCGCGCGCCAGCTCAAGCCCTTGATCTCCGGGAACGGCTTGCCTTCGGCGATTTCCTTGCAGGTGTAGTCGAATTCCTCGCGGCACACGAAGTCGATTGCGTCGCTCGCCGTGAGCGAGTTGTGCGGATCGACCATCACCTTCGCGCCGACCATGCCGACCAGCATCGACGGCTTCATCTTCTTCAGGTCCTGCGCGAACATCGCGTCGGTCGGGAACGACGGCGTGCTCGTGTGGATGATCACGAGGTCGTAGTCGTTCGCGATCTTCAGCGTTTCCTCGACCGACAGGCCATCGGCCGGTGCGTCGACGACGCGGCTGCCCGGCACGAGCGCGGCCGGCTGCGCGAGCCACGTCGGATACCAGAAGGAACGGATTTCGCGCTTCGCCTGGTAGCGCGAGCCGGCTCCGCCGTCGAAGCCGTCATACGAAGGGGCCTGCAAGAACAGCGTTTTCATGAATGCTCCGGTAGCCTGCATAGTTCGATTCGTCACAACGATTCAGTCAAAAAACCGCGGGCCGCCCTGCCGGCGCCCGCCTCTCTGTCATGTCGCGCCGCGCGGCCTCGCCGCGCAGCGCGTCTCGGCCCTCGGGCCGGGTTCGGTCGGAACGGCCCTAGCGGCCGTCCACTGCTTCCACCGCCGCCGTCGCGCGTTCGCCGCCGACGACCGTCATCCTCGCGCCGCGCCACACCACGTGCGTGCCGAACACGGCCGCGAGCCACTCGAGCGCGAGCAGCGTGTCGCGCACCGCGACGAGCGGCAGGTCGCGCCAGAACGCGCGCCAGCCGTCCTCGCCGCGGG
>NZ_JAAGPC010000201.1:0-15350 GCF_017104595.1 Burkholderia sp. Tr-20390
CGTCGCGCAGTATCGCGACGAACTCGAAAGCATCGTCGACACGTTGCGCGTCGAGAAGAACCGCCAGAAGGACGACGCGATTAGCGCGCTGAACGGGATGCTGTCGACCACGGCGACCGCGATCGCGTTCGCCGCCGTCCGCTGCGACGACGAGCCGGTCGAGACGCTCGACCAGGACGACCGCTGCTACCGCGCGGTGACGAAGGCGCTGCAGGCGCACGACGACGTGGTCGCGATCTACAACAGCGGCGCCGGCTCGGCCGGCATCGAAGCGGCGCTGCGCAAGGCCGGCGCGGCCGGCCGCGTCGTGTGGATCGGCCACGAGATGATCGACCTGCACCGCACCTTCATCGAATCCGGCGCGATGGATCTCGCGATCGACCAGGATCCGGACGGCCAGGTGATTTCCGCACTGCAGCACGTGCTGCATGCGTGCGGGATCGTCGAACAGCCGCCACCGGCCGATCCGGTCGAATTCCGCGTGTTCTGTCCGGCAAACGTGCGGACGAGCGCGTACCTGCCGGCCTGAATTCGAACGCCCGGCACACCGTCTGTCGCGCCGCACGCGCATTGCAAAAAAATCGACCGCCGCATTGGCGATTTTTCGTCAACGTTTGTCATGCAGCCCGCGCCGCGCCTCCGTACATTGGGCAGCCCATCCCATGACAACGGTAGACAGGAGACGATGGCTGAACCGATCCTCATCGGCGTGAACCTCGACGGCGTGCTCGAACACGATGGCCTGCCGTTGCCCACGCCCGCCGAACGCTTTCGGATGGTCGCCGGCGCCGTTGTGTTCGACTACGTCGAAAAGAACCCGGCGCGCGGCGAGGACCTGTCGCCGTATTTCGCGCTGGTCGAACGTCATGCGCTGCCGATTCGCGTGATCGGCGGCATCTGGTGCGCGGGCCGTGACGAAGCGCACGTCGCCGAGATCGTCGACGCGGGCGCGCGCTTCGGCAGCACGGTGCTCAACTGCCAGCTGCATGCGCGTCACGCGAGCGGCCATCCGCTGTCCGATCGCGAGGTCGCCGATTTCTACCTGCGGACCTATGAGCGCGGCGAGCCGGCCGGCTGCCTGCCGAGCCTCGAAGTGCACGTCGACATGTGGAGCGAGGATTTCACGCGTGTCGCACGCGTCGCACGGCTTGTCGAGCAGGCCGGCGTGCCGTTCCGGATCACGCTCGATCATTCGCACCTGCTGTTCAAGATCGGCAACCACACCGAACTCAATGCATCGGGCATCCGCGACGCGGCCGACGGCGGCCGGCGGTTGCTCGACCCTGCATCGCCCGACGCCCTCTACGCCGACTGGATCGCGTGCGGCTGGGTCCGGCATGCGCATGCCCGCAGCGTGATGCCGAACAATCCGGACAACCCGTGGATGCGCCGCGCCGACGGCAGGCCCGGGCGCGGCATCCAGTATCCGTTCGTTGCCCCCGCACCGGGCACCTATCACGGCGCATGGCGCGCTGAGGCGCTCGACACGTGGAAGGCCGCGCTTCGGCAGTTGCTGCACGCGCAGGCCCACGCACAGCCGGCGCGCGTCGAGCAGATCAGTTGCGAATTCATCCCGTTTCCCGACTACGGCGGCGGCGCGCGCTATTCGATCTTCGACAACAACGTCGCATGCGCGCATTGGCTGCGCGACACGTGGCACGCCGTCGCCGCGCCGCCGGCAGCCGACGTCGCACACACCGGCACCTGATTCGATCCCCGCCCCCCTCGAGACCCAAGGACAGAACGATGACGCAAGCCTTCCATTTTTCGCTGAACCGGATGAGCGCCCCGCGCTTGCCGTTCGACCGTTACGTCGCGCTGTGCCAGCGCCTCGGCGTCGACACGATCGAGATCCGCAACGATCTCGACGGCGCCGAGATCGCCGACGGCACGCCGGCCGCCACCGTGCGCGCAACGGCCACAGCCGGCGGCGTGACGATCCTGACGATCAACGCGCTGCAGCGCTTCGAGCAATGGAACGCCGAGCGCGCGGACGAGGCGACCGTGCTGGCCGACTACGCGGCGCAATGCGGCGCGCGCGCGCTGGTGCTGTGCCCGACCAACAGCCGCGGCGACACGCGCAGCGCGGACGTGCGCCACGCGGATCTCGTGAAGGCGCTGAAGGCGCTCAAGCCGATCCTCGACGCGCGCGGCCTGCTCGGCTTCATCGAGCCGCTCGGCTTCGAGGAATGCGCGCTGCGCCGCAAGTCGGATGCGGTGAAAGGCATCTACGACGCGGCGGGCGAACAGGTGTTCCGGCTCGTGCACGACACGTTCCACCATCACCTGTCGGGCGAGGACATCTTCTTCCCGACCCTGACGGGCCTCGTGCACGTCTCGGGCGTCGAGGAGGACGACCTGCCGGTCGACCGGATGCGCGACGGCCATCGCGTGCTGGTCGGCGGCGCCGACCGGCTCGGCAATATCCGGCAACTGCGCGAACTGCTCGCGCGCGGCTACCGTGGCGCGTTCTCGTTCGAGCCGTTCGCGCACGAAATCGCCGAGGCCGACGACATCGAGGACCGGCTGCGCGCGAGCATCGACTACGTGCGCGGCGAACTGGCGAATCAATGAGCGCCGCCGCGGTGCACGGCCAACTGAAGCCGCGCACCGGCGCATATCCACGAAATCAACAGGAGAACGGAATGATCGAATTCGCGTTGTTCGGCGCGGGACGGATCGGCAAGATCCACGCGGCGAATCTCGCGCGCCACCCGGGCGCGAAGCTGAAATACGTCGTCGACCGGCATGCGCCGTCGGCCGAAGCGCTGGCCCACGCGCACGGCGCGCAGGTGGCTGACGTCGAGCGCGCACTCGGCGATCCGGCTGTCCGGGCGGTCGTGATCGCGTCGAGCACCGACACGCATGCGGACCTGATCGTCGCGGCCGCGAATGCGGGCAAGGCCCTATTCTGCGAGAAGCCCGTCGACCTGAGCGTCGAGCGCTCGCGTGCGTGCGCGGACGCCGTCCGGCGCAGCGGCGTGACCTGCATGATCGGCTTCCAGCGCCGCTTCGACCCGACGTTCGCCGCGCTGAAGGCGCGCGTCGAGCGCGGCGAGATCGGCGCGCCGGAAATGCTGGTCGTCACGAGCCGCGACCCGGGTGCACCGCCCGTCGACTACATCCGCAGTTCGGGCGGCATCTTCAAGGACATGCTGATCCACGACTTCGACGTGTTCCGCTGGATTCTCGGCGACGAAGCGCAGACGCTGCACGCGACCGGCAGTTGCCTGACCGATCCGGCCGTGCAGGATGCGGGCGACATCGATTCGACGGCCGTGACGATCCGCACGCGGCGCGGGCTGCTGTGCCAGATCAACACGTCGCGGCGCGCCGCGTACGGCTACGATCAGCGCTTCGAGCTGCTCGGCAGCAACGGGATGCTGCAGGCCGGCAACGTGCGGCCGACCGAGGTGAGCGCGTGGCTCGCGGCCGGCATCGCGACGGACGTGCCGGAGCCGTTCTTCCTCGAGCGCTACCGGCACGCGTATGCGGCCGAAATCGCGCACTTCGTCGACGCGCTGCGCGACGGCACGCCGGTCCGCACGACGATCGACGACGGGCTCGCCGCGCTCGAACTCGCCGAGGCCGCGATGACTTCGTGGAAAACGGGGCGCGTAATCGAGCTGTGACGTCACCGGCGACAGGCGGTGATAAGCAGTGACAAGCGGCGACAGGCGGCGGCGAACCGCGCAAGCGAGCCGCCGCCGGACGATCGGCACCCCACCCGGACGAGACGCAGTCAGCGCGCGACCGCGTCGGGAAAATTTGCCGAAGCGTCGCGCGGCGTGTGCGTGAATGCACGTATGATGGCGAATTGATCTGTGTCGCCGACATCCCGCTTTTTCACCACCATGCTCGATCACCTCATCTGCGACTGCGACGGCGTGCTCGTCGACAGCGAAATCATTGCCGACCGCGTCCTGCTCGACACGCTGTCCGCCACGTTCCCGAATCTCGATTTCGAAGCCGCCGCCAAGTCGGCGTTCGGCCAGCAGACGTCGCGCTTCCTGGCGGGCATCGAATCCCGCTTCGGGATCGAGATGCCGGCCAACTTCATCGAGACCATCGAGCACAACATCGAGCGTGCGCTCGCGCAATCGCTCGCGCCGATCTCCGGCGTGCGCGACGCGCTGCTGAAGGTGAGCCTGCCGGCTGCCGTCGTGTCGAACAGCCGGCTCGCGCGCGTGCGCAGCTCGCTGAAGCGCGCGGCGCTCACCGAGATCTTCGGCGATCGCGTGTTCAGCTCCGAGCAGGTGGCGCGGCCGAAGCCCTACCCCGACGTCTACCTGCATGCGGCGCACACGCTCGGCGTCGCGCCGGAGCGCTGCATCGTCGTCGAGGACAGCGTGTCGGGATTGAATGCCGCGCGGGCGGCAGGCATGAAGACGATCGCGTTCGTCGGCGCGAGCCACATCCCCGACAACTACGCGGACGCGCTGCGCGCGATGGGCATCACGCGGATCATGCGCAAGATGGACGAACTGCCGGCGCTCGTCGGAGCCGGCATGCGCGGCGAATTCGGGGACGTACAGTCCTGATGGTCGTGCCGGCCCGATCAGGCTGATCGGGCCGATCCGGCGTGCACCGGTTCATGCACGCCGCGCAACGGGCGCGCGAACGCGCCCGCCTTCCCCTTCCCCGCACTCAGGCCGGTTCGCAGCAGCGCTCGCGCGCGGCGGCCAGCGCCTCGCGGAACTCGACGAGTTCCGCGATCGTCAGCATCGGCAGCCCGTGCTGTTGCGCGAAACGCTCGACCTCGTCGCCGCGCGTCATCGTGCCATCCGGATTCATCAGCTCGCACAGCACGCCGGCCGGCTTCAGGCCCGCGAGGATCGACAGGTCGACCGTGCCTTCGGTGTGACCGCGGCGCGCCAGCACGCCGCCCGGTTGCGCACGCAACGGAAACACGTGACCCGGGCGCACGATGTCGTGCGGCTTCGCGCCTTCGGCGATCGCCGCGCGGATCGTCGTCACGCGATCGGCCGCCGATACGCCCGTATGCACGCCTTCGCGCGCCTCGATCGACACGGTGAACGCGGTGCCGTTGCGGCTCTCGTTGGTCTGCACCATCGGCGGCAGCTCGAGCGCACGCACGGTGTCGTCGGTCAGGCACAGGCACACGATGCCGCTGCATTCGCGGATCAGCAGCGCCATCGTCTCGGGCGTGATGCGCTCGGCGGCAACGATCAGGTCGGCTTCGTTCTCGCGGTCGTGGTCGTCCTGCAGCACCACGGCACGGCCGGCGCGCATCGCTTCGAGCGCGGCGGCGATGCGCGGCGGCACCGGTTCGGAATCCAGCAACGGGAGATCGGCAAAGGCGTCGGCGGGGGCCGACGAAACGGACATCAAGGACATGTGAAACGCTCCTCGCAAATACGATTTGGGCGAAAAACGTTTCAGGGCATTGCAAACAGACAGAACGACAACCCGCTTCGCACACATGGCGAAGCGGCCCTGACGGACATGACTATCTGCACATCTTCTCTCATCCGGACTATGACCGTCGGCTCTGGCATTCGACCAGATCTGCTGACCCCGCGCAAATGCGCGGGCGCTCGCGGGCTCGCCGGCTTACGCCAGCCTACCGCCGGTGGGGAATTTCACCCCGCCCTGAAGACGCACTGATTGCCGGATGGGCCAACCCCATCGACGGCGGGCCAAGCATACAACAGCTGCGCGCTCGGCGCAGCGAACACGGCCTAAAACCTTACTGACGACCCCGTCTAACGGCATCGTCCAAACGGCCGACGGACGACCCGCGTTCTCGTCCGAAGGCGAGCACGCGAGCCGCTTCCGTGCGGCCTGCGTTGCGCGGTCAGCCGGCCGCGTGCGCGGCATGTGCCGCGTGCGCCGCATCGGGCACGAGCCAGCGCGGCGGCACCTCGGGGCTCACCGTCACGCGAAATGCACGCGCTTCGCTGTCGCCCGGGTTGCGCAGGCTGTACGGCTGGTCGGCATCGAACACGATCGCGTCGCCGGTCGCGAGCAACTGGCGGCGGTCGTGCACGCTGACTTCGAGCGTGCCCTCGCTGACGACGAGGTTGACCGTCGTGCCGGGCGCGCGGCGGGCGCCGGGCTCCGTATGCAGCGGCGCGATCCGCAGCTCGTGGAACTCGGCCGCGGCCGGCTCGCCTTCCGGGTACAGCGCGCGTGCCGAGAAGCGGCCGTTCGAGCTGACGACCCGCGACGCACGCTCGGCCGCCAGATGCTCGAAGCCGTTCACCGCATGGCGGCGCAGGAAGGCGGCGACCGATACCTTCAGCGCCGCGGCGATCTTGCAGAGCACCTTGATCGACGGCACGCTGCGCGCCGACTCGATCTGCGCGAGCATCGCGCGCGACACGCCGGACAGCCGCGCGAGCGCATCGAGCGACAATTGCCGCTCGGCACGCAACCGCGCGAGGTTCACGCCAACGACCTGTTCGAGCACGTCGAGCGACGCGGACGCCCGCGCATCGGCGGCGTTGCCGGATTCGAAGGAAGACACGTCGCGCACGAGCGCCAGGGATGAAGACATAGCATTGCCTCCGGGCCGCGGTGCAGCCCTGCGAATGGGGTAAGCCGGGATCGGAATCGGGTTGCGCCAGCAACGGCGCGTATCGAGACGCTATCACCCGGTCTTGCACCGGCAAACGAAGTTATCTTCACACCGTTATCAGCATCGCGGAGGAATGCGTTCCTCGCGAACCTTTTCCTGCCGCTATCGCGTCGTGCGGGCGCCGCGCGTTGCACCGCTCATTGCGCCGCCGGCGCCGTGCCGCGCGCCGGCCCGCGCGCGTCGAGCCGCATCGCGAACCACGTGACGACGAGCGCCGCGAACGTCACCGCGACGGCCACCCAGGGCAGCGCATCGAGCGCCAGGCCGTGCTCCAGCGCAACGCCGCCAAGCCACGCGCCGAGCGCATTGCCGACGTTGAACGCGCCGATGTTCAGCGTCGATGCGAGATGCGGCGCGCTCGCGGCCCTCTCGACCACGTGCGCCTGAAGCGGCGGCACCGTCGCGAATGCGGCGATCCCCCATACGAACACGGTGACGGCCGCCGCGACCGGATGGTGGCTTGTCCTGGCGAACACGACCATCACGGCCATCAGTGCGACGAGGATCGCGATCAACGACGGCATCAGCGCGCGGTCGGCGAGCTTGCCGCCGAGCGTGTTGCCGATCGTCAGCCCCGCGCCGAACAGCACGAGGATCAGCGCGACCGCGCGCGGCGAATAGCCCGACACGGACTGGAGAATCGGCGCGATGTACGTGAACACGACGAACACGCCGCCGAAGCCGAGCACGGTCATCAGCAGCGCGAGCCACACCTGCGGCTCCTTCAGCACGCGCACTTCTTGGCCGAGGCCGACCGGCCCGCTGTCGTGGCGGTTCGGCACCAGCGCGGCGACGCCGCCGAGCGACAGCACGCCGAGCGCGGCGACGATCCAGAACGACGCGCGCCAGCCGAGCAGCTGGCCGACGAAGGTGCCGAACGGCACGCCGAGCACGTTCGACAGCGTGAGTCCCGTGAACATCAACGCGATCGCGCTCGCGCGCTTGTCGGCCGGCACGAGCGACGCGGCGACCACCGCGCCGATCCCGAAGAACGACCCGTGCGCGAACGACGTGACGACCCGCGCGACCATCAGCATCGCGTAGCCGGACGCGGTCGCGCACAGCACGTTGCCGACGATGAAGATCGCCATCAGCCACTGCAGCGCGGCCTTGCGCGGCATGCGGCTCGTCAGCACCGCGAGCAGCGGCGCGCCGGCCGCGACGCCGAGCGCGTAGCCCGTGACCAGCAGGCCGGCCGACGGCAGCGACACGGCCAGGTCGCGCGCGACTTCGGGCAGCAGGCCCATGATGATGAACTCGGTGGTACCGATGGCGAAGGCGCTGATCGCAAGCGCCAGTAACGGAATGGGCATGAGGTTCTCCGGAAGGCGGCGGACGCGGCGCCCGGGCGGTGCCGCACCGCACAAAAGGCAGGACGTGCGCATTGTCCCGAAGATGCCGATATTTGATAATTGGCGTGGCATTTGAACCATTTTCAAATATTTCTGGAAAATCGCATGGATCGACTGGGCGATATCCGGCTGTTCGTCGAGGCGGCCGAACTGGGCAGCCTGTCCGCCGCCGGGCGCAAGCTGAACCTCACGCCGGCCGCCGCGAGCGCGCGCCTGGCGAAGCTCGAGGCGGCGGTCGCCACCCGGCTGTTCGACCGTTCGACCCGGCAGTTGCGGCTCACCGACGAGGGGCGCCTGTACCTGAACGGCTGCCGGCAGGCATTGCAGGCGCTCGACGACGCGAACGCGCTGTTGCAGGCCGGCCGCAACGTCGTCGGCGGCCGGGTGCGGCTGTCGGCGACGTCCGATTTCGGCCGCCGCCGGCTGCTCGACTGGCTCGACGAATTCACCGCGCGCTACCCGGACGTGACGTTCTCGCTGACGGCGTCCGACTCGACGGTGAACCTGTGGCAGGACGAGATCGACCTCGCGATCCGCTTCGCGGCGCCGCCCGACGGCGCGCTGATCGCCCGCCGGCTCGCCGCGGACCGGCGCGTGCCGTGCGCGGCGCCGTCGTTCATCGAACGTCACGGCGTGCCGAGTGACCCGCACGATCTGGCCCGTTTCCCGTGCAACGTGATCACGGTGGCGTCCGGCCCGATGAACACGTGGCGCTTCACGCGCGGCGACGACACCCAGACCTGCACGGTGCCGCTCGCCACCGCGTTCGAGACCAACGACGGCGGCCTCGCCCGCGAGTGGGCGCTGCGCGGCCGCGGCATCGTGCTGAACTCGATCTGGGATGTCGCCGACGACATCCGCGCCGGGCGGCTCAAGGTCCTGCTGCCGGACTGGCGGCACCAGAGCGCGCCGCTGCACGCGATCTATCCGGGCAAGCGCTACATGGCGCCGCGCGTGCGCGTGCTGCTCGACTTTCTCGCCGAACGCTTCGCGCGCGAGGAAGCCGCGCACGAAGACCTGCTGAACGCGTGCCGCTGACGGCCGGCGCATTCACGCCAAGGGGTCGGAACCTGGCGGACGGCGTCGCGCGGCCGCAACCCGCCGCCCGTCCCCGCCAGCATGAAAAGCTATAATGAAAGGCTTTCCCGACGGCTTTTCATACTGGCTGCGCGCCATCCGCGTGCAGCGCACGGCCGTCCCGATTCACCTTATCGACGACGCCCCCAGGTCAACCACTGCGAACGGCGAACCCCCATGACCAAGAAAGTTTACGTAAAGACCTTCGGCTGCCAGATGAACGAGTACGACTCGGACAAGATGGTGGACGTGCTGAATGCGGCCGAAGGCCTCGAAAAGACCGATACGCCGGAAGACGCGGACATCATCCTGTTCAACACCTGCTCGGTGCGTGAAAAGGCGCAGGAGAAGGTGTTCTCCGATCTCGGCCGCGTGCGCGAGCTGAAGGAAGCGAAGCCCGGCCTGCTGATCGGCGTCGGCGGCTGCGTCGCAAGCCAGGAAGGCGCATCGATCGTGTCGCGCGCGCCTTACGTCGACCTCGTGTTCGGCCCGCAAACCCTGCACCGCCTGCCGCAGATGATCGACGCGCGCCGCGAGAGCGGCCGTGCGCAGGTCGACATCTCGTTCCCCGAAATCGAGAAGTTCGACCACCTGCCGCCCGCGCGCGTCGAGGGGCCGAGCGCGTTCGTGTCGATCATGGAAGGCTGCTCGAAGTACTGCAGCTACTGCGTGGTGCCGTACACGCGCGGCGATGAAGTGTCGCGCCCGCTCGACGACGTGCTGACCGAAGTGGCCGGCCTCGCCGACCAGGGCGTGCGCGAAGTCACGCTGCTCGGCCAGAACGTGAACGCGTATCGCGGCGCGCTGGCGGCCGGCTCGTCGGAAATCGCCGATTTCGCGACGCTGATCGAATACGTCGCCGACATCCCCGGCATCGAGCGGATCCGCTACACGACGTCGCACCCGAAGGAATTCACGCAGCGCCTGATCGACACCTACGCGAAGGTGCCGAAGCTCGTGAGCCACCTGCACCTGCCCGTCCAGCACGGCTCCGACCGCATCCTGATGGCGATGAAGCGCGGCTACACGGTGCTCGAATACAAGTCGGTGATCCGCAAGCTGCGCGCGATCCGCCCGGACCTGTCGCTGTCGACCGACATGATCGTCGGCTTCCCCGGCGAGACCGAGGACGATTTCGACAAGATGATGGCGCTCGTGCACGAGATGGGCTACGACACCAGCTTCTCGTTCATCTACAGCCCGCGCCCCGGCACGCCGGCCGCGAACCTGCATGACGACACGCCGCGCGACGTGAAGCTCAAACGCCTGCAACATCTGCAGGCGACCATCGAGGAAAACGTCGCGCGCATCAGCGAGTCGATGGTCGGGAAGGTCGAGCGGATCCTCGTCGAGGGCCCGTCGCGCAAGGACCCGAACGAACTCGCGGGCCGTACCGAGAACAACCGGGTCGTGAATTTCCCGGCGCCGCTCGCGTCGCACCCGCGCCTGATCGGCCAGATGATCGACGTGAAGATCAACCACGCCTACCCGCATTCGCTGCGCGGCGAGCTCGTGCTCGTCAGCGACGACGCGAGCGCGGCCACGCACTGACGCTCAACAGGAGCCCGACGCCACTTTGAAGCCGACCCAAGCACTGGAATTCGTCGCGCCGCGCGACGACAACGCGCGCCTCGCCAACCTCTGCGGCCCGCTCGACGAGAACCTGCGGCAGATCGAACAGGCGCTCGACGTCACGCTGTCGCGACGCGGCCACCGGATCGCGATCCGCGGGCGCGGCGCCAAGCTCGCGCTCGCCGCGCTCGAGAACTTCTACAACCGCGCGCGCGATGCGCTGTCGGTCGACGACATCCAGCTCGCGCTGGTCGAAGTGCGCCACACGTCCGGCAACGGCCGCCAGGACACGCTCGACGTGCGCTTTCGCGGCGACCCCGACCATCCGTTCGACGAGCCCGTCGTACAGCTCGACGCCAGCGAGCCGGACGAGGAGCCCGCGCCGAAGCTCTACACGCGGCGCGCCGACCTGCGCGGCCGCACGCCGGCGCAGCGCGAGTACCTGAAGCAGATCCTGTCGCACGACGTGACGTTCGGCATCGGGCCGGCCGGCACCGGCAAGACCTACCTCGCGGTCGCGTGCGCGGTCGACGCGCTCGAGCGCGACCAGGTCAAGCGGATCGTGCTGACGCGCCCGGCCGTCGAGGCCGGCGAGCGGCTCGGCTTCCTGCCGGGCGATCTCGCGCAGAAGGTCGACCCGTACCTGCGTCCGCTGTACGACGCGCTGTACGACCTGCTCGGCTTCGACAAGACGGCGAAGATGTTCGAGCGCCAGATGATCGAGATCGCGCCGCTCGCGTACATGCGCGGCCGCACGCTGAACCACGCGTTCATCATCCTCGACGAGGCGCAGAACACGACGCCCGAGCAGATGAAGATGTTCCTCACGCGGATCGGCTTCGGCTCGAAGGCGGTCGTGACCGGCGACACGAGCCAGGTCGACCTGCCGCGCGGCCACAAGAGCGGCCTCGTCGAGGCGCAGCAGGTGCTCGGCGGCGTGCGCGGCATCGCGCTCACACGCTTCACCAGCGCGGACGTCGTGCGCCATCCGCTCGTCGCGCGCATCGTCGAGGCGTACGACGAATTCCACGCGCAGCACCAGGACGGCTGACCGGCCGGCGGCACCCGTACGCCGCCCCGGCCCGACAGCCCGGCCCGGCCCGCCAGACGGCGCGCCGGGCTTTTTTTCGCCTGTGCGAATTCGGGTGCGATCGGCCGTTTGGTGTATCCTCAACGCGTCCTAATCGCCGTACGCGTCATGAAATCCTCCCGTTCCCGCAAGTCCGGGCGCGCCCAGCCGGCCGCGCCCGCCTCCCCCCGCCTGTCGCTGTTCGATGCGAAGGGCAAGGCCCGGACCGTCAACGCGCAAGGGCTGCGAATCGACTTCCCGGATGGCCGCAGCCTGATGTTCGACCTGTCGGGCAGTTCGGGAGAAGCCGCCGTCGCGATCGTCGCGCAGCACAACGATCCGGCCATGCGCGCGAAGCTCGCGCTGCAGCCCGAGCACTACGACAGCGTGACGCTGCACGTGGGCGCCGAGCCCGCCCCGCGCGAAGACGACGCCGAGGACGCGCTGCGCGAGCCAGAGCTCGACCTGTCCGTGCAATACGGTGACGAAATCACGAGCGACGTGCGCAAGACGCTGCCCAAGCGCAAGCTGATCGCCGAATGGATCGAGCCCGCGCTGTTCGCCAGCGCGCAGCTCACCGTGCGCTTCGTCGGCGAAGAAGAAGGCCGCACGCTGAACGCCGGCTACCGCCACAAGGACTACCCGACCAACGTGCTGACCTTCGCGTACGACGCGGCGCCCGACGGCACCGTGATCGGCGACCTCGTGCTGTGCTGCCCGGTCGTCGAGAAGGAAGCGCACGACCAGGGCAAGCCGCTCACGGCCCATTACGCGCACCTGCTGGTGCACGGCGCGCTGCACGCGCAGGGCTACGACCACGAGACGAGCGACGAGGACGCGGCCGAAATGGAAGCGCTCGAAGTCGACATCCTCGCGAAGCTGGGCTTTCCGAACCCGTACCAGTAAGCCCTTCGCACGATGCGCAACGCCGCGATGCTCCCGCCCGCCTACCCGCCGTCGATCGGCGACGGGCGCCTGCTGACGGAAGACGAGCTCGCGGCCTCGCTCGCGCATACGATGCGCGACTGGGATGGCCAGCAGGATCTCTGGCTGTTCGGCTATGGCTCGCTGATCTGGAACCCGGGGTTGCCGACCGTCGCCGCGGTGCGCGGCAAGGTGCACGGCTATCACCGCGGGCTCTACCTGTGGTCGCGCGTGAACCGCGGCACGCCTGAACGCCCGGGCCTCGTGCTCGCGCTCGATCGCGGCGGCTCCTGCTCGGGCATCGCGTTCCGGCTCGCCGGCCCAACCGCGCAACCGCACCTCGAAACGTTGTGGAAGCGCGAAATGCCGATGGGCTCGTACCGGCCCGCGTGGCTGCCGTGCTCGCTGGAAAGCGGCGAACGCGTGAACGCGCTCGCGTTCGTGATGCGCCGCGACGCGCCGACCTACACGGGCAAGCTGACCGATCCCGTCGTGAAGGAAGTGTTCAGCTGCGCGGCCGGCCGCTACGGCACGACGCTCGACTACGTGAGCCGCACGGTCGACGCGCTGCGCGCGAGCGGCATCCCCGATCGCGCGCTCGAAGGGCTGCTCGCGCGATGCCGGTGACGCGGCCCGGCGCCCGGCTTGCCGCCACACGCTGCCGCGCCGCATGCGCATTCGAACGAGGGCACGCCCGATGATGAAACCGTCACGCTGGTCGCGTTGCAGGATTGCCGCGCTGCTCGTTGCCGCGAGCGTCGCGCTGTCCGGCTGCGGCATCCTGGGCTGCGGCGGCGCCGCGACCAACGGCGCGGCCGCCGGCGGCTGCTCGGCCGGCATGCGGTTCTGAACCGCGGCGCGGCGACAAAACCCGCGTGCGTCAGAATGCCGCCCCAGGCCGCCTCCGCCGGACGTTTTCCCGCGTCACGGCGCCCCACCCCTTCCGCACCCGTTTTTTGCCGCCGCTGCCCCACCGCGCCTTTCTGGGATAGGATGGAACCGAGGACGATGTCGCGCCCGGCGCGGCCGTCCGCGAGCGGGGCCCGCGCGAGCCGCCCACCCTGGCCGTGCGGCCGGTGTGACACGGTCGCGTCGTGCCCTTGGTGTATCCTTGCCTACTCCGTGACCGCGCGCTCCGGCATGACCCGGGCGCACCACCATGAACGATTCGTATCCCAGTCGTAAGCTAACCGACAAACCGCAAGAAAAGCGCTCGCTGCTCGAGCGCCTGACCGACTTCATCTCGCCCGAGCCCGAATCCCGCGGCGAGCTGCTGGAAATCCTCCAGGACGCCCACGAGCGCAACCTGATCGACGCCGATTCGCTGTCGATGATCGAAGGCGTGTTCCAGGTATCCGACCTGTGCGCACGCGACATCATGGTGCCGCGCGCCCAGATGGACGCGATCAACATCGCCGACAAGCCCGAAGATTTCATCCCGTTCGTCCTCGAGAAGGCGCACTCGCGCTACCCCGTGTACGAGGAGAACCGCGACAACGTCATCGGCGTGCTGCTCGCGAAGGATCTGCTGCGTTTCTATGCCGAAGAGGAATTCGACGTGCGCGGGATGCTGCGCCCGGCCGTGTTCATTCCCGAATCGAAGCGCCTGAACGTGCTGCTGCACGACTTCCGCGTGAACCGCAACCACCTCGCGATCGTCGTCGACGAATACGGCGGCGTCGCGGGCCTGATCACGATCGAGGACGTGCTCGAGCAGATCGTCGGCGACATCGAGGACGAATACGACTTCGACGAGGAAGCCGGCAACATCATCTCGGGGCCCGACGGCCGCTACCGCGTGCGTGCGCTCACCGAGATCGAGCAGTTCAACGAGACGTTCGGCACCGATTTCCCCGACGACGAAGTCGACACGATCGGCGGGCTGATCACGCATCATTTCGGCCGCGTCCCGCATCGCGGCGAGAAGCTGCAGCTCGGCAACCTCGTGTTCGAGATCCAGCGCGGCGATGCGCGCCAGGTCCACGTACTGCTGGTGCGCCGCAATCCGCTCGCCAGCCGTCGCGCCGAAGCCTCGCACGAGGACTGACCGTCGCGCGCCAGCCGCGCGTTCCACAACCGCTCGCCCACTTCCGCTTCACATGGACGATCCGATCCTGTCCCGCCCGGCTGGCGGCCTGCTCGCGCCGACTCCCGGCCGCGCGCTGCCGCGCTGGCACTACCCGGCCGCACTGCTCGCCGGCGCAGCCAATACGCTCAGCTTCGCACCGACGCCGCATGGCGGCTGGCTGCAACTCGTCGTATTCGTCTGGTTTTTCGCGCAGCTCACGCGCACCGCAAGCTGGCGCAGCGCCGCGCTCACCGGCGGCGCGTTCGGCTTCGGCAACTTCATCACCGGCATCTGGTGGCTCTACATCAGCATGCACGTGTACGGCGAGATGGCCGCGCCGCTCGCCGGCGGCGCGCTCGTGCTGTTCTCGCTGTACCTGTCGCTGTACCCGGCGTTCTCCGCCGGGCTGTGGTCGTTCTGCGCGGGCCATGCGTGGCATCGCCGCGCGCCCGACCCGCGGCCGTTCTCGCCGACCTGGCACGGCGCATTCGCGTTCGCGAGCGCGTGGGCACTCGGCGAATGGCTGCGCGGCACCGTCCTCACCGGCTTCCCGTGGCTCGCCAGCGGCTATCCGCAGGTCGACGGCCCGTTCGCGGGCTTCGCGCCGGTCGCCGGCGTGTACGGGATCGCGTGGGTGCTCGCGCTGTTCGCCGCGCTCGTCGTGCAGGCGCTCGCCGCCGCCCGGCC
>NZ_JAAGPC010000202.1:0-15302 GCF_017104595.1 Burkholderia sp. Tr-20390
GCTGCTGGGCGTCGCGCTCGGCACGATCCTGCTGCCGAGCCTGTCGAAGGCGCACGTCGATGCCGATTCGCACGAGTATTCGGCGCTGCTCGACTGGGGCCTGCGCGTCACGTTCCTGCTCGCGGCGACGACCGTTCCCACACCGAGGGCCGCGGCTGTCCACGGATTCCCGAGCGCGACAGGCACGAGCCTCGACAGCGCGAGCGGGATGAATCGCGACAGCGTGGCGCCGACGGATTCAAGCGCGCCGGCGCCCATCGACGCGATGCGGGACACGGTGGTCGATTCGAGCGCAGCGCCCATGCTGTTCGCAAGCGCTCCCGCAACGGGGAGCAGGCCCTTGAGCCCCACGTAGGCCGCGGCGACGATGCCGGCGGCCGTGCCGTGCTCCTGCAGGAGCCCGACGACTTTCTCGGTCGCGGTGGCGGTGTAGTCCAGCGCGGTGTTGTACGTGGGCGTGATCTTTTCGCCGATTTCGCGCTTCAGGTCACTCAGTCGCGCCTGCGCGACGAGTTCGTGCCCCCGCGTCGACTGCAACGCCATCGACTGGGTGGCATCGATGCCAGGGGCGGCGATACTGTTTCGTTCGGCAGTGTGAATCTGTTCGCGTTGATCGAAGAGCGTCGTCAGAAACTTTCCCGCGTCCTGCTTGGGGAACGCTTTGGCTATCGCCGCTTTCACGTCGTCGGGACGTGTGATCCCTCTCGCGGAAAGCGTCGGGAGCAACACTTTTTCGAGCCATTCGACCGGAGAACTCTTCAGCAGGTCACTGCCCAGTGGGGCGCTCCCTTTGCCGGCCTGCTTCGGATCGATCAGCCCCAGCGCTTTCATTTGACGTGTCGTTTCGCTGTTCAGCTTGCCGTGCAGGACGCTGTCGTACAGCGACGCAAGCCCCTTGCCTGCGTCCTTTCCGCCGAGCGTCTGAATGACCGGCTCCATCTGGAAGTAGAACGCGTTCCTGCGCAGTTGCTTCGCCGCGTTGCCGCCCGCTTCGGCGAAGTCGTTCCACTCGTCGCCGCTGACCTTGCTGTCGGTTCCGATCTGCAGCCTCTGGATTGCATCGGCTTCATCGCGGAAGGCCGTCTCGCTTTTCATGCCGTCGCGCAGGTTGATCACCTTCAGCATGTTTCTCAGCTTCTCGTCGTTCGCCTTCGCGTCTTCCTCGCTGAACAGCGCCGCGTTCGAGAAGCTGATCTTCGACAGGGTCGGCACCGCGACTTTCGCGAGTTGCTCGTCGTGCAACTCCTTCTGTACCTCAGACATGAGATCCAGGTTGTCGGTGGTCGACCGGCCGCGCACGTTCAGCGCGCGTACGTATTGCACCGTATCGGTCGATGCGCCCGCGATGCGGAGCCGCAGCGCCGCACTCTCGGCATGTTTCGCTTCGTCAACCGGCCCGCGTGCCGCCTCGAGCACTTTCGTGCCGGCTTCTTTCAGCGCCTTGCCGCGCTCGACCAGTTTGGGCGCGGCGTTGCGCACTGCGTCAATGCGCTTGCGCCGCTGCGCATCGAACCCGCTCACGCCGGCGTTCATCATCGACGTGCGGGACGCCATGTCCGCGCGCAGCTTGCGCTCGTCACGGGACAGGTTGTGCGTGTCGATACCCGCGCTGGCGAGCTGGGTGCGCATGGCTTGTACGCGGCCGGCCTGGTAGTGGTGCGCGGACGCCAGGTTCTCGGCCGCGCGTTGCGCCTTGTTGAAGTCGCTGATCATCTGTTGCGACGGCGAGCGGGTCGCGCGCAGTGACTGGGCGAGCGTGTCGACGCGCTCGCGTGCCGCCGAGAGCTCCGATGCCGTATTGGCGAGGCCCTTGCGCATCTCGCGAAACTCGCCGATGCGCTTCTGCGTCGTCTCGAGTTCGGCCAGCTCGCGGCGCGTGTCCTTCAGCGCCGCGGCGAGCCCCCGGTTGCCGGTCAGCATCATTTGCAGGGGCTTCGTCATGTTGTCGACCATGTCGAACATGACGCGCAGTTTCGTGGTGTTGTCCATCGTCGATCGTTTCGCTCATTGGGCGCCGGCGCGTACTCGGGCGCGCTCGCGCCAGTCCATCAGCTCGGCCAGGCTGAAGGCATCCATCACGGGCGGTGTCCAGCCGAACACCGTCGCGATGTCTGCCATCGGGTCTTCTACGCGGTCTGGGAGGCCAGTCGGGATTTCACGGCCTTCGGCATCAAAAAACCGGCGAAGATGCCTCCCAGCTGCACGAGGTCGGCGGGGTCGAGGCCGGCGACGTCGGCTTCGGTCAGCATCGGCGAGCTGATGCGCGGCAGCACTTTCGACAGCGCGACGACGTCGAGGCTGACGAGGTCGGACAGCGATACGCCGCGCAGTTCGCCCGATTTCGGCTTGCGCAGGGTGATCGACGTGATCGTCTGGTTGCCGCGCACGAGCGGCGTGTCGAGCGTGTGGGTGGCCGGATCGTCCTGGTCGGGCGCGGCGACGACGGCGACGGTGGACGCATCGGCCTGCAAGTCGTTCGCGGCCGGGTCGGGTTGCATCGGATTCATGGTGGTCCTGTCGGTGATCAAGCGGGGGGAAGGGCGAGGAAGGGCCCGGCCGGCGTGACCGGCCGGGCGGCGGATTACAGGCCGATCGCGTTGCGCAGCGCCGCGAACAGGTCGTTGCCGTTGACCTTCTCGATCATGTTGACGAAGTCGATCTCGATCACGTCCTGGCCGTTCACGGACAGCTTGTAGTAGCTGGCGACGGTCGTGACCTTGAACGCGGTGTCTTCCTTCGACTTCGCGGTGCCCGGGTCGATTTCGCTGTGGCGGCCGCGGATCACGATCTCGATCGCGTCGACGTTGGTCGAATCCTCGGACTGGTAGCCGCCGGCGAAGCGCAGCAGCACGCCGTCGTGCTTCGTGATCGCGTATTGGCCGAGCACGGAGCGCATGAAGCCGCCGCAGGTCCATTCGAGCTGGATCCCTTCCTGCCCGAAGTCGACCTTGATCGGGCCGCTCATGCCGCCGCCCTGGTAGTCCTCCATCTTGCGCGTGAGCTTCGGCAGCGTGACTTCGACAACCTGGCCGACGAAGTTCTCGCCGTTCTGGAACAGGTTGAATCCCTTGAGTTTGCGAGGCATACCCATCGTGTTTGACTCCTGGTGAGGCCGGTCGTTACGCGCTGACGCGCGCGGCGAAATCGGCGAGGTAACGGTCGGTGATGCGCTGGCGCAGCATCAGGTTTTCGAGCGGCGGAACCGGCGTGTATTCGTAGTCGAGATACGCCTTGCCGGACTTCAGCACGTCGGTCGTGTTCGGCTCCGGGTCGTACCAGGCCGAGCCGCCGATCAGGTAGCCCTGCGAGATCCATTCGCGGAACTTGGCGTTGATCGTTTCGATGATGTCGCGCGGCAGCGACGGGTTGAGCGGGCCGTCGATGATGGCCATCTGCGCTTCGGCGATCGAATCGGCGATGACCTGCGCGGTGCGCGTGTAGTTCTCGAACGCGAACAGCGGATCGTCCGAGCACGTGCGCGAACCCCAGAAGCGGAAGCCGTTGCGGTTCACGAGCGTCGTCACGTCCTGCTCGTTGAGGAAGCCCGCGTCCGTCGCCGGATCCTGCAGGTCCCACGACACGTCGGCGCTGATGCCGGTGACGCCGTTCACGCCGACGTTCGACAGCGTCTTGTGCCAGCCCGTGTCGTTGTCGATCTTCGCGCGCAGGCCGGCCGCGTACGCGGTGGCCGGCACGACGATCGTCTTGCTGGTCGTGTCGTCCCACGCGAGGAAGTCCGGCCAGACGACCATCAGTTCGCGCTGGCTGAACTGCTTGCGATACGTGACGGCTTCTTCCTTCGTCTTGCAGCCGTTGGCCGACACGTAGGCGAACGCGCGCAGCGACTGCGAGATCGACGCGAGCGCCGCGGCGACGGGTTGCGTGTCGAGGCCCGGCGTCGCGAGGATGCGCGGCTTCACGCCGAAGCGCGCCTGCGCGCCGAGCAGCGCCTTCATGCCGGTGTACTTGCCGTCGGCGGTGACGGTGCCGATCACGTTGGTCGCCGTCTCGGCGGCGTCCTTGCCTTCGGCGACGCGCACGACGATCGTGACGGGCTTGGTCTGCCGGCCGATCGCGTCGAGCGTGCGGCGCAGCGTGCCCTTGGTGCCGGCCTTGCCGAGCGCGGCGACGACGTTGGTCAGCAGGACGGGCGTGTCGAGCGGGAAGGCGGTGGCATCGGCGTCGGACGCGGTGCAGACGATGCCGACGACGGCCGTCGACACGGTGCGGATCGGGCGCGAGCCCTCGTTGATTTCGATGACGCGTACGCCGTGGTGGTAATCCTGCGGCATGGTGTGTGGCTCCTGTGTGTGCAGATCAGATGAAAGAGAACGGGAGAAATCCCGTGCGGATCAGGCCGCGGGGTCCGCGACCGGAGCTGCAGGTGCGCTGGGTTCGTCGGGCTGGGGCTTCGATTCCGGTTCCGGTTCCGGCTGCGGTTCCGGTTGCGAAGGCGGAGGCGGTACGTACGGCGCCGGCGTAGTCGGCCACGTCACCGCATCGGGGAACGTGTCGGACTGGACGACCGAAACGAGTGCCATCTGGTAGGCCGACCAGGCCTTGAAGTAATAGACGCCTTCGTCGTCGAGCAGGCCCGCGGCGTAGGCATCGGCCTTGCCGGCGTTGGCCTTGCGTGCGGCTTCGAGTCGTCGCTCGAACTCGGCCATCGCGGCGTCGCGTTTCTCGCGCTCGAGCAGCGCAGCCGGAACGGTCCACGCGCCGTTGATCCACGCATGGCGCGGTGACGGTTGCGGTTCGGTCGTGAGGCCGAGTTCGTCGGGCGTCTTGCCGGCAGTCGCGATTTCGACCGGTTCGCCCGTGTCGGTGCGATAGCAGAGGCGGCCGCGGAAGTCCGGCAGCAGCGTCCACGCGTTGTCGCGGTAGAACGGCCAGGTCGTGGGCGTGCGCGCCGGCGGCTCGTCGAACGTCGCCCATGACGGCACGAGCCAGCGTTCGGGGTTGCGCGGATCGGCGTCGGGCTGGCCGCTGCTCAGGTATTCGCCGGTCGACTGGTGGTAGTGGTGGATCAGCATGTTTCGGGGTCCAGGTTAATAAGCGCGGATCAACGCGAGCAGCGCGACGTTGCGCGAACGCGATTCGTTGGCGCCGTCGAGGTTGACGGTGATGGCGTGGCTGTGACGACCGGAGCCGCCGATGCCGACGTTGTGGCCGTGGTTGCCGGCTTCGCTCAACCAGATGCCGGTACCTGCGCCCTCGGTGCCGTGCATGTCCTGCCGGTCCCAGTTGTACGGGCCCCAGCCCTGTCCGTAGGAGGTGGCGACGACGCCGACACGACCCATCCGGACACCGTGTGCGTGGCCGGGGTCATTGACGCCGTGGCCGTGCTGCCCCTGTCCGTCGGTCCAGGCCGAGTGGGCGTGATCGCCGACTTCGGCCGCGCTGGCGCCGTGGCCATGCGAGCGGTTTGCGCTGTCCTGCCACGAGCCGAGGATGCGGTTGGTGTCGACACCGCGGGCGTCGTCCCAGCACCGGATGAATTCGCCGCGTAGCTCCGGCAGGCGGAACGTCGTCGAGCCGTCGCCCAACGAGAAGCAACCCCATCGCTGGTTGTGCCATTCATCGTCCGAGACGAGCGTGCCACTGGCTTGCGCATAGGCCCAAAGAGCGGGGTAGTCGGCACGATTGACGAGCACGCCGTTCGCTTTCAGGAACCCGGCGCGCGGCAGCGTGCGCGGCTCGAATACGATCTGGCCGACCGTCGCCGTCGAGAGGGCGGCCAGCACCCATTCAGTCGTGGCGAGCGCCTTCGAACGATCGCCCGGGGCGGGTGTCGGGCCCTGCACGGGTGTCTGGAAGGTCGTTCCGCCCGGTGTGAACGCAACCTGCGGGATCGAGTTGCACGTCACGCCGAACGAGCCGTCGTTGATGTGGTACAGGCCGGTGTCCGGCGCACCGTCGTTGACGAACGTGAGCGACGGTGCTTGCGCGCTGCCTTCCGACAGGAAAATCCGCTTGCCCGGATCGAACCAGAGATCACCCGACATCGTGCCGCCGGTCCTACGGTCGAGCGGGGTAAGGTTCGCGGTGTGCCACACCACGTTGCCGTTGATGCGGAACGTGTGGTCGTCCAGGATGTACTGGAATGAGTCGGCTTTACCCCACCAGCCGACTGAATGAGCATTGGCGTAGAAATGGCCATCGACGGGACCGAGCCGGATGTGTCCTTCATCCGTACTCCTTCCGATTGCGAGATCGCCGCCGATGTTTGTCAAGGCACCGCTGTCACTGATGCGGACGATCCCGTCGGATAGCGACCAGGCAAACGGGCGGAAATCATTCCACTGACCTTCCGCATTGCCCTTGTTCGTCGACAGCAGATACACGTTCGTGCCGTCATTGCGCAGGAAAGCTCCGTAGCCGTTGGAGATCGCGCGGAAATGGGAACCCGTGGCGTCCATTTCACGCGCGGTCAATCCACCCGCGAACGTTGCGCTCCCGCCGACCTGGATCGCGTTACGGCCGTCGTCGCCGATGTCGCCGACGGTCAGGCGCTTCGCGACCGAAAACGTCTGCGTGCCGCGGTCCACACGAAACGCGGAGAACTGCGTAACGCCGTCGTCCGCGAAGGCGTTCAATCCGAAGTTGTTGCCGCCGTTGCCTCCCGTTGCCGTGCCGTCGCGCTTGAACAGCGACCAGCGGATCTTGCCGCCGTCGGTGAAGAACAGCGTCGAGAAATTGCCGGCGCCGCCATCGATCGATACGGCCTTCGAATAGCTCGTGCCTTCGGCAACGGCATCACCGCCGACGCGCAGTCGCGAGTTCCCGTCGTCGTTCCTGACGTCGCCGACGAGCACGCGGCCACCGTAGGCGATGCGCAGGGCGCGCGCCTGGTTCGCGTCGGTTTCGTTGTCGTTGACCGCACGGTTGAGCCAGAGGTCGACGTATTCGCGCCCCCAGGCGCCATTGTCGAAACCCGAGCGCAACGTTGCGACAATGCGTGATCCGGTGTCGGTGTTGGTACCGCCGAACGTGCCATGCAGACGCACGCGGCTTTCCCGCCCGTTCTTGCCGGTCGGCGGACGCACCGTGACATGCGCCGTATCCGGACCCGCATCGAATTCAGTCACGACCGGCCCGGTGAACTTCGCCCCGGTCAGCGCCGCATATCTCGACGCCGCGGTTTTCGGCGTCACTGCGCGCGCATCGTCCGCACCCGCGTTCACTTCCGCCTGCGTCGCCAGCTCGACCACGCCTTGCCGCTCGGTAGTCGCCGGCGGATTGAGGAACGACGCGTCGCCGAACACGAGTTTCGTCGCGTCGATCGTCGCGAACTGCAGGTCGGACGACAGCAGCAGCATCGCGGCCGGCGACTTCTCCATGATCGGCGTCGCCTGGCCATAGCTGGCCAGCAGCACGCCGTTCTCGAGATAGAGGCCGAACCCGTACAGCGAGTACTGGTCCGCGGTGTCGTCCTTCAGCGTCGTATGAATCGTGTCCGGCGCGACGTTGGCGCCGCCGAAGGACTTGATCCGCTTCAGCTCGTTCGGCAGCTTCGTGAGCCCCTTGTCGGCGACGAACGGCGCGTTCGCCAGGCCGATTTCCACGACCTGGTGGGCGTTCGTGCCGCCGTTGCCGGCAGCGACGAGCGCGGCACGGCCGGCGTCGGTGATGATGATCTGGGTTGCCATGTGCGATCAGTAGTCGGTGAGGTTCAGGCGGCGATAGGCCGCCACGCGCGCGGCGGCGCCGACCGGTTGTCGGCCCCGCATCTCGAAGCCCTGCGTGAACGTGTAGTGCGCCCGTACCGGCTTGGTCCGGTCGATTTCCGCGAGGATGTCGGCGACGTATTCGGCGGTCGGCGGCTGGCCTTCCTGGCCGCTGACCGTCATCACGAGGTCGAACGTGCCGGGTTGGCCCGGCGGGCGCTGCTCGAACCATTCACGCAGGACGATGTTTCCGCCGAAGGCCGCGACGACTTCGCGCACCGCGGCGGCGGTGCCCTTGCGGCGGGCGATCGGAATCGCCTGGCCGACCCGGGCGCGCTTCACGTACTCGGGCCAGTAGTCCTTCCACGCATCGACGCCGAGGTGCCACGCGAGCCACGGCAGCAGGTCGGACCGGATCGCGTCCGGATTCATCAGCGTCGCGAGCGGCGTCGGCACGTCGTCGATGCGCGCGTTCGTCGCGGCGAGCCGGCGCTCGAGCCGCGTCGCGTTCGGCGGGAGGACGTCATTCATTGCTGTACACCCCGCCGTCGATCAGCTCGATTCCGGTGCAGTACGGCGCCTGCTGCTTCGTCGCCGGCAGGCCGGCGGACGGGCTTTCGAGGATCACCTTCTGCACGCCGGCCGCGCGGGCGGCCGCGTAGATCCCGTCGAGCGTGACCTCCATCCCGAGGCGGTGCATGGATTCGGTGTATTTCTTCATCGCGCGGTTGGCTTCCGCGAGCGCCACCGCGCGATCCGGGCCGGCGAAGAACACGAGCCGCGCGCGCACCTGGTAGCGCAGGATTTCCGCGCCGCGCACCGTGACCTTGTCGGTCAGCGGCCGCACGTCGTCGGCCTGCAGCGCGGCCGCCACCGCGGCGATCAGCGCCGGGTCCGCCGTGCCGTCGCCATCGCGCGCCAGCACCGAGACGAGGACTTCGCACGGGGCCGGGCTGACGGCCGAAGCATCGAGCACGCGGCCGTCCGCGTTGCGTGCGTGCGAAACGTACGCGCCTTCGGGGCCGGCGACGGACAGGCTCTGCGGCGCGAGCTGCGTGCGGGCGCGCAGGTCGGTATCGCTTTCCATGACCGCCGCGACGTCGTGTTCCGGGTCGGTGGGCGTGATCGTCAGGCGCCGGATGCCGAACAGCGCGGCGAGATGATCGAGGTCCGTGCCGACCGCGTAGGCGAGCATCACGGCGCGCGCGGCGTCGTTCACGCGCTGCCGCAGCACGATCTCGCGGTACGCGTTCTCCTGGAGCAGCTTCACGACCGGCTCCGATTCGAGCGCGAGCGTCGCGGCGATCTCGGCCTGCTCGTCGGCCGGGTAGAGCGACACGAAGCGGGCCTTGCGCGCGGCAAGCAGGGTTTCGTAGTCGATCGTTTCGACGACGTCGGGTGACGGCAGCTGCGAGAGGTCGATCGGCGTCACGCTCATGCGGGGCTCCCGTTCGTCATCGGCACGCGGGTCGACACGGCCGTGCCGTTCTCGCCGGTCCAGCCTTCGATGTCGAGATAGACCGACCCGGCGGCCGCATTCGCGTCGTCGGCGGCGAGCACGACGCGGGTGAGCGTCAGGCGCGGCTCCCAGCGCATGAGCGCCGTCGCGACGGCCGCGTACAGCCGGGTGCGCACGGTGCCGTTGCCGGGTGCGTCGATCAGGTCGGGCAGCTCGGAGCCGAACGTGCGGCGTTTCACGCACGACGCGAGCGGCGTCGTCACGATCCTGCCGATCGACTGGTAGAAGTGGTCCAGGCCCGAGATCGAGCGGCCGGTGTTCGCGTTCATGCCTTTCATTGCGGTGCGCTCACGAGTTGTCCATCGCCTTGTTCGCGATGCGTGTGATGCGGGAGGCTGATGCCCTGGGATATCACTTCGCGGGTGAAGGTGGCCGCGCCGTCGATCTGCATCGTGGCGCCGCCGCCGGCGCCGCCGGTGCCGGTCATGCCCGATTCGAATGCGAACGGGCCCTTGACCGTCATCGCGCCGGTGCAGGTCGTCTGCGGCGCGTCGAACGTGATGCGCTCGGCCTTCACCGTGGCGTCGCGGGTCTGCACGACGACCGAGCCCGGCGCGACGATGCGCACGGTCGCGCCGGCGGGCAGCTCCGCCGTGAGCGCATGCGCGGCGTGGTCGTACGTGATGCTCGCGCCGTCGGGGTAGACGCGCGCGTGGGTGTCCGGGCTCGAGGCAGGGGCCGGCGCGGCATTCGAATACACGCCGCGCAGCGCGACGCCCTGCGCCGGATCGCCCATCGGGCAGAGCAGCACGACCTGTTCGCCCGGCGTCGGCGGCAGCCACTCGCGCGTGCCGCCGGCGGTACCGGCGACCCACGGAATCCAGTTGGTCTGCAGGCCGCTGCCGTCGGAGTCGGCGTCGCCGACCGAGACGCGGCACAACGCGGCCGCATGGTCGACCGCGAGGATCGTTCCCTTGCGCACCGCGTTGCGTGCCTGCCGTTGAATTTCATTTGCGTCCATGCAGCCATGGTGACGGTCGGGCAGCCGGGGCGCGAGCGATGGCCTGTGTCGTCGCGACGAGGACAGCGCGCACCGGATGCCGGCACGAACGCGTGCGTCGAAAATCGCATCACCGGTTGGCGTGAGGATGGCGTCGTGCGCCCTGGCGATGGGGTGGCGAGGCTGGAATGCGTGAGCGGAGCGACGTCGCCGCGGCGGCTGGGTGGAGGTGCGACGGGTTGCGTGGCGACGAAAGGCAGAGGGGGTAGCGCGGCGGGACACGAGGATGGGGCGCGCATGGAGGTGTTGCCACGGGCGACGACGTCGACGCGGCGCGCGTCGCCGATGCCGGTCGATTCGAGGGCGATGCACGAGCAGGCGATCGGCGTTGCGATCGCGACATGCAAGTTCGCCACGGCGCGCGAAACGAAGAGGGCGAGACGAGATGTCCGGTAGCGACGCGCAGCCGTTGCGGCAGTGAACGCAGCGGAACACTGCGCACGCACGGTGCACGGTGTTCGTTCGATAGCACGCGGCATCGATGCTGCGTGCAGGTAGACGAGCTGCCGCCCGCCGGGCTTACCTGATCTGCGGCAGCGCGACCCAGGTGAGCGTATTGGCCGGATCGACCAGCGTGTCGTCGACGTGGGTGATCACGTGCCGGCCGTCCGGCCCGGTTGCGACGTTGACGCTTTCCGTCAGCGCCAGCCGGATCGACAGGTCGACTGCCGCCGGGTCGCGAACGCCGACCTCGAAGGTGATGCCGCTCGTGCGCGCGGCGGGATTCGTCACGAGATCCGGCTGGTTCTTGCGGACCCATTCGACGACCGCGACGAACACCGGATCGGTGTCGCCGGAGAAATTCGTCGCGAGCACGTGGGCCGTGTACCGGTATTCGAACGACGGCGTCAGCGTGCCGGTGGTCGCAATCGATCCTTGCTCGACGAGCACGGTCAGCGCACCCGGTTCGGTCCCGAGTGACGGGATGGCGGCGACGAGCGCCTGCCGCAGGCTGTCTGGCTTAATCATGCGGATGCGCTCCGTGGCGGGTTGCGGGCGTGCCGGCCTGGCACGCCGCGATCATGTCGACTTGCGCCGCGCAGGTCGCCCACGCAGCCTTCGCGAGCGTGAGCGCGGCATCGAGCTCACCGTTGGTGCGGGGCGCGAGCATCGGCAGCGTGCAGGGGCTCACCGCCTGGCACGTATTCGACGTAAGCGTCGGCGCCGGTGAGAGCGGGATTGGCTTGCAGGCGGACAACGTCGTCAGGCAGACGAGTGCCAGCCCAGGCGCGAAGCGCGGCGTTTTCATCGGTCAATCTCCGGTTTTCAAGTCGGGTGGCGTCGAGCTTCGACGCGATCGCGGCCAGCGAGCGGTCGAGCCGGGCCTGCTGTCGGGCGCGCTCGGCGGTGTCCTGCCGCATGCGCGCGATGACGTCGTCGCGCCCGGCGAGCGCCTGTCGTGCCTCGACGAGTTGCTGCCGCGTGGCGCCCAGGTCGGCGCGCAGCGCATGCACGACCAGCGCCGCGACGGCGCACGCGGCAAGCGCGGCGACGCAGGCGGCGAATTTCGCGGCGAGCCCGTTCATGCGGCGGACGGGGCGCCGGCCGATGCGGATCCGCCCGGCGTCGACGCGGCCGGTTGCGACGCATAGCGGTCATAGGCGCGCGCGAGCTTCACGTCGTAGAGGTTCGCCGCGTAGTCGGGGCCGTTGTATGCGCGTGCGAATGCGGCCCACTGGCGGTCGCGGAGTGCGCGGCGCAGCGCGTCGTCGGCCGCGATGTAACGGACGAAGGCGTCGAGATGCCGGGCTTCGCCGCTTTCCATGCACGCGACGAATTCGTCGATGCCGGCATAGCCGAGGCGCGCCCAGTGATAGCCCATCACCTGGAACGCGCCCCAGCTCGCGGATTCCCACGCAGCGCCGGCATCGATCGACTCGGCCGTCGCGAGGCGCGTGTATTCCGCGGCGCCGCCGCGATAGCCGCCGCGCGTGCGCGACACGATGTCCGGCTGGCGCGCCGCGAACGGTGCGGGATCGATGCCGCGTGCCTGCAGCCGCTTCCAGAACACGTGGCGTTCGAACAGGATCACGGGCCGGCCGTCGGGCAGGAACCCGGCGCCGCGCGACTCGACTTCGTTGACCGCGCGAATGCACGCGAGCGGCACGTCGAGCGTGCGTGCGGCGCGTTCGAGATCGGCGAGCGCGAGGTGGGTCGGATCGCGCCGGCCGGTGGCCAGCGCGGCGCAGGTCTTCGGGCCGGCGATGCCGTCGTCGACGAGGCCGGTGTTCCGTTGCAGCGCGATCACGGCGGCTTCGGTCGCCGCGTCGTAGAGATGCGTGACCTGCACCGGATAGCCGGCGCGGATCAGCCGGCGTTGCAGCAGGCCGACGTCGTCGCCGTGGTCGCCGAGGCGGCGGGTCTTCATGATTCATTCACTCCTGAGCAGGCGGGCGACGTTGCCGCGTGTGCCGCAGACGGACATCGCCAGCAGCACGGCGGTAGCCGCTTCGAAGAAGCCGACGGAGCCGGCATGCAGCAGCAATTCGATCGATGCGCCGCCGGCGACCGCCACGACGATCCACGCGAACCAGGACGCGCGATGCCGGTGCCGCGCGCCGTTGCGCCGGTAGGTGAGCACGCGCACGAGCACGGCGACGTGGGCGCAGAGCGCGATCAGCACGAGCGGGAGCGGCATGTCATCCCCCCTTGCGGAACAGCGCGAGCAGGTCCAGCGTCTTGACCCGTTCGATGAGTTGCAACGTGACGGCGATGACGAGCGCGGCCGCGAAGAACGCGGCGACGCCCGTCGAATGGATCGGCGTGGCGCCGACGATTTCCGGCGCGGCGAGATAGCCCATCACGAGCGAGATCAGCAGGTACGCGGCGCGCCGTGCGACGCCGATGTCCTTCGACGTGACGACCACGAGCGCGGCGCCCGTGAACGCGCCGATCAGCGCGTTGCCGTCGATGCCGGGCGCGAGCCCGGCGACGCCGATCGCGGCGGACAGCATCGCGGCGGTGGTGAGGTTCGGTTCGGCCATGCAGGCGATTCCAGGGTCAGTCAAACAGTTGCAGCAACGGCCGGGCGCGCGTGGCGGTGTCGAGCGGCGGCAAATGGACGGGCGTGCCGGCCGGCAGCACGATGCCGAGGCCGGCGAGCCCGGTGTTGGCTTCGAGCACGGTTTCGACGGTGCCGTCCGTGCGGCCGTAGTGGCGCCAGCACAGCGCGTCGACGGTGTCGCCCTGCAGGGTGCGCACGATCATGGCCGGCGCTCCTGATGCAGGAGCGCGACGCAGTCGCCGGCCGGCGCGTGGTGGGGGCTTGTCGATGTCGTGCTGCTTGCCATGGCGAGGTCCCGGGCGGTGAGGCAGTGGAGAGGGTTCCCATGGTCGAGCTTCGCCGGGCGGCGTTCAACGACACGCATGCGTGGCCTGTGCGGAGACGCAGCGCGGCGCGTGTCGCGACGGGCATCGGGCCTTACGCTTTCCGTGCGGGTGCTGGATCGGCGCTTGACGGGCACGTCGCGGGCGGGTGCGGCGTGCGCCGTGCAGCCGGAATGCAGCTGGCGTGAGCCGGGGCGGCCTTGATTGACCTTGTGCAGCCTTGGTTTTGCGCGGTGCGACGCGCGTCGAGCCCTTGCTGGGCAAGGGCGGGGGGCGCGTAGGTAAAACTCCGAAGGCAGGGGTTGCCGATGCACGGCGTGCGCCTGCCGCCGCACCGTCGTGCGAGAATCCCCTGCAACGACCACTCCAAGCGACGATCGCGGCGGCCGTCCGCGCATCGCGCCGACTTCCGATGGCTGACATCCTGTCTACCCCGACCGCAGTCGATGCCCGCGCGCTGACCGATGCGCAGCAGGCATTGCTCGCGCGTCTGCACGCCTATTCCCCCGACGATCCGACCGCGCCGCTGCCGTACAGCCGGCGCCTTGCCGAAGCCGAAGGCTGGTCGCATGCGCATGCGCTGGCCGTGATCGACGAATACAAGCGCTTCGCGTTCCTCGCGCAGGCGGCCGGCCATCCGGTCACGCCGTCGGTCGCGGTCGATGCCGCGTGGCATTTCCACCTGCAGTACACGCTCGAATACTGGGACGTCTTCTGCGCCGGCGTGCTGCGCGCGCGGCTGCATCACATGCCCGGCACGGGCGCGCCGGACGAAGCCGCCGTGTACGCGCAGCGCTATCGCGACACGCTCGACAGCTATCGCCGGCTGTTCGGCTGCGAGCCGCCTGAAGCGATCTGGCCGCGCCCCGTCGCCGAGCCGGCCGTGCCCGCCGACGCCCCGGTGCAGCGCGCAGCACTGCGCGACGGCCCGTCGAGCGCGCCCGCCGCGCGCCCGCGACGTTGGCGGCGCTTCGCGAAGTTCGCGTGGCCGACGGCGGCGATCAGCGTCGCGGCAACCTGCGCGAGCGCGAGCGATTTCAATGTGCTGGACTTCTCGGGGCCGGACTTTCTCGGGTTGTTCTACGTGCCGCTCTGCACCGCCGCGCTGCTGCTGATCGCCGGCCTGCAGTGGATCGAATACCGCCACCGGGTGTGGGGAACGCGCGCCCCCGAATCGTCGCCCGACCTGAGCGCGGAGGAAGCGGCGTATCTCGCGGGCGGCGGTGCGCGGATGGCGCAGGTCGTGATGCTGTCGCTCGCGCATGCCGGTGCGATCGAGCTGCGGATGAGCAAGGGCCACGACGCGCGGGTGCGGATCGACGATCCGCGACACGCAGGCGTGTATGGCGCCGACTGGGAATGGCTGAGGCGGCAACCCGGCGGCGAGACGAGCTGCCACGCGTTTCGTCAGCGTCTCGCGTGGCGCGAAGCCGACTGCGCCGCGGCGTTGCAGCGCAAAGGCTGGCTCTGGGCGCCGGGCGAGATGCGGGCGACGCGGATGGCCGCGCGCGCGATCCTGCTGCTCGTGTTCGGCGCGGGCGCGGCGAAGCTCGCGGTCGGCCTGAGCCGCGGACGGCCCGTGCTGTTGCTGATGATTGTCATGGCGGCGTTCATGGTCGCGTACCACTTCATGGTCGAACGCCTGCCCGGCGTCGGGCGCGGCGGCATGACGCGCGGCGGCGAGGCGGCGCTCGCCGCGCACCGCGAGAGATCGGAAGAGCGGCGTGTAGGGCACGAGGGTAGGGCATGGTGTGGGCATCGGTGGTCGCCGTCGTATGACACGACACGA
>NZ_JAAGPC010000203.1:0-15278 GCF_017104595.1 Burkholderia sp. Tr-20390
GCCAGGTGCGGCGGGGCCGGAACGGTGGCCGCACGGCCGCCATTCCGGTCAACTGTAATCGTCGCTACCGGCACAGTAACGGTACAATCGGCGCGATAGCCTTCGGTACAGTTGGAGCTGCCGCCCATGTCCACCGTCCCACTCGCCCAGATTCCCGTGCCGCACGACACGGCCACGCTCACGCTCGTCGACCAGCTTGTCCAGTGGGCGCGACGGCGCATCGACGAACGCGTGTTCCGGCCCGGCATGCGGATGCCGTCGATCCGCAAGCTCGCGCTCGACAAGAGCGTGTCGCGCTTCACCGTCGTCGAGGCGTACGAGCGCCTCGTCGCGCAGGGTTACCTCGACTCGCGGCGCGGCTCGGGCTTCTACGTGCGCGAGCGCACGGCCGCCGGCCCGCAGCCGGCCGACGGCGTCGCACGCGTGGCCGAGGCCGCGCCGGTGCACAACACGATCGACGTCGTCTGGCTGCTGCGCAACATGCTGCATACCGTCAGCCCGGAAAAGGGGCCGGGTCTCGGCTACCTGCCGGGCCGCTGGCTCGACGGGGAACTGATCACCGGGGCGCTGCGCGCGCTCGGGCGCCAGTCCGGCGCGCAGATGCTCGGCTTCGGCACCGCGCAGGGCTTCCTGCCGCTGCGCCAGCAACTGCAGACGCGCCTCGCCGAAGTGGAGATCGGCGCGAAGCCCGAACAGATCGTGCTGGTGTCGGGGATCACGCAGGCGATCGACCTGATCGCGCGGATCTACGTGAAGCCCGGCGATGCGGTGATCGTCGGCGATCCGGCCTGGTTCCAGATGTTCGGCCGCTTCGCGGCGCAGGGCGCGCAGCTCGTCGGGATGCCGTACACGCCGGACGGCCCCGATCTCGACGCGCTCGAAACGCTCGTCCAGATGTGGCGACCGAAGATGCTCGTGATCAATTCGGTGCTGCAGAACCCGACCGGCACGTCGCTGTCGGCCGCGCAGGCGTTCCGGATCCTGAAGCTCGCGGAGGCGTACGACTTCCTCGTCGTCGAGGACGACGTGTACGGCGACCTGTGCCCGCCGAGCTACCCGGCCACGCGCCTCGCGAGCCTCGACCAGTTGAAGCGCGTGATCTACCTCGGCAGCTATTCGAAGACGCTCGCGGCGAACCTGCGGGTCGGCTACGTCGCGTGCGCGCCGGAGATCGCGAAGGCGGTCACCGACCAGAAGATGCTGGTCGGGATGACGACGCCCGAGCTCAACGAGCGCGTGCTGTACAAGATCCTGACCGAAGGGCATTACCGGCGCCACGTCGAGCGGCTGCGCGCGCGGCTCGACGGCGTGCGCGACAAGACCGCGCGGATGCTCGAGCGCACGGGGCTCGGCCTGTTCACGATGCCGGCGGCCGGGATGTTCCTGTGGGCCGACACGGGTGTCGATTCGGACGCGCTCGCGGCGGTCGCGCACGAGGCCGGCTTTTTGCTGACGCCGGGCAGCCTGTTCTCACCGCAGCAATCGCCGTCCACGTGGATGCGCTTCAACGTCGCGAACTGCGGCGATCCCGCGCTGCCGGCGCTGCTGTCGCGCTATATCGATTCGGCCGTGCGCCGCGCATCGTGAAGCGGCGCGGCACGCCCGCCCTTGAAATCGGGCGTGCCGCCTCCAGATACGCGCGCAAACCGCTAGCGCCGGGCGGTCGCCTTTCACGGGCCGGCCGGCATCGCGCGCCGGGCGCTCGCGGCACCCTATTCAAGTTCAAGTAAGAGGAAACAGCATCCATGGCACATGAAACGATGAGCTTTCAGGCAGAGGTCAAGCAACTCCTCCACCTGATGATCCATTCGCTCTACAGCAACAAGGAAATCTTCCTGCGCGAACTGGTGTCGAACGCGTCCGACGCGGCCGACAAGCTGCGTTTCGAAGGGCTCGCGGACAACGCGCTGTACGAGAACGATCCGAACCTGCGCATCCGCATCGGCTACGACAAGGCCGCGCGCACGATCACGATCGACGACAACGGCATCGGCATGAGCCGCGACGAAGCGATCGCGAACCTCGGCACGATCGCGCGTTCGGGCACCAAGGAGTTCTTCACGAAGCTGTCGGGCGACCAGCAGAAGGATGCGGCGCTGATCGGCCAGTTCGGCGTCGGTTTCTACTCGGGCTTCATCGTCGCCGACAAGATCACGGTTGAAACGCGTCGCGCGGGCCTGCCGGCGAGCGAAGCCGTGCGCTGGGAAAGCGCGGGCGAGGGCGATTTCACGATCGACGCGATCGAGCGCGCGCAGCGCGGCACGACGATCACGCTGCACCTGCGCGAAGGCGAGGACGACCTGCTGTCGTCGCACCGCCTGAAGTCGATCATCCAGAAGTATTCCGACCACATCGCGCTGCCGATCCTGATGCAGAAGGAAGAATGGGATCAGGAAAAGGGCGAGATGGTCCTGAAGGACGAGGACGAGACCGTCAACCAGGCGAGCGCGCTGTGGACGCGTTCGAAGAGCGACGTCACCGACGAGCAGTACACGCAGTTCTACCAGCACATCGCGCACGACCACCAGGATCCGCTCACGTGGACGCATAACCGCGTCGAGGGCCGCAGCGAATACACGCAACTGCTGTTCGTGCCGTCGCATGCGCCGTTCGACCTGTGGAACCGCGACTATCGCGGCGGCCTGAAGCTGTACGTGAAGCGCGTGTTCATCATGGACGACGCCGAGCAGCTGCTGCCGCAGTACCTGCGTTTCGTGAAGGGCGTCGTCGATTCGGCCGACCTGCCGCTGAACGTGTCGCGTGAAATCCTGCAGGAAAGCCGCGACGTGAAGGCGATCCGCGAAGGCGTGACGAAGCGCGCGCTGTCGATGCTCGAAGAGCTCGCGAATGCGGAAGAGGATGCCGGCAAGGAGAAGTACAAGACGTTCTGGAGCGCGTTCGGCCAGGTGCTGAAGGAAGGCCTCGGCGAGGATCACGCGAACCGCGAGCGCATCGCGAAGCTGCTGCGCTTCGCGTCGACGCACGGCGACACCGACGCGCAGGACGTGTCGCTCGCCGACTACGTGTCGCGCATGAAGCCCGAGCAGAGCAAGATCTACTACGTGACCGCCGATACGTGGCAGGCCGCGAAGAACAGCCCGCATCTGGAAGTGTTCCGCAAGAAGGGCGTCGAGGTGCTGCTGCTGACCGACCGCGTCGACGAATGGATGCTGTCGTTCCTGCACGAATTCGACGGCAAGCCGCTCGCGAGCGTGGCCCGTGGCGACCTCGACCTCGGCGAGCTGAACGACGAGGAGAAGAAGGCGCAGGAACAGGCGGGCGAGGCAATCAAGCCGGTCGTCGAGAAGATGAAGGAAGCGCTCGGCGACAAGGTGAAGGAAGTGCGTGTCACGTTCCGCCTGACCGATTCGCCGTCGTGCCTCGTCGCGGACGACAACGACATGAGCGGCTACCTGCAGCGCATGCTGAAGGCGGCCGGCCAGAACGCGCCGGCGATGCAGCCGATCCTCGAGATCAACCCGGAGCACGCGCTCGTGAAGCAGCTGAATGCCGACAGCGCCGATTTCGGCGACTGGTGCCATCTGCTGTTCGACCAGGCGCTGCTCGCCGAAGGCGGCATGCTCGACGACCCGGCAAGCTTCGTGAAGCGGACCAACGCGCTGCTGCTGTCGCGCGCCGCGTGAACACGCGGATGCGATTCGACGGCGGTCAGGCCGGCTGGCGCGAGACGCCGCGGCCTGGCTGCACGCTCGACCAGCGTGACTGGCTGACGCGCGGCGGATCGCTGACCGCGCACCTCGCGCGGCTCGGCCGCGTGAACGTGCGCGTGACGCGCGAGGCCGTCGACTGCCCGTGGTTCGACGAGCCGGACGCGCTCGCCAGTGCGCCGCGCGCGCCGATGTGGGTGCGCGAGGTGATCCTGTCGGTCGACGGCACGCCGTTCGTCGCCGCGCACAGCATCGCGCCGCTCGCGGCCAGCAAGGGTGTGTGGCAGGCGATGCGGCGGCTGCGCACGCGACCGCTGGCGGAGCTGCTGTACAGCGATCCGCAGGTCGAGCGTTCGGCGCTCGTCAGCCGGCGCGTGATCGCCGGCCATCCGCTGTATGCGCTGGCGACCCATGCGCTTGACGGGGCGCGTGCGCCGCATTCGTTCGCCGCGCGGCGCTCGGTGTTCCAGCGTCACGGCAAGCCGTTGATGGTCACCGAGTGCATGCTGCCGGCGCTGTGGCGCCATCTCGATGCGCACGGCGACGGGCCGCGCTCGGGCGGGCCGGACGGAGGCGCGTGATGTTGCGGGGTTTTCCGCCGGTCGTCGCGGCGAATACGCACACGATGATCCTCGGCAGTTTTCCGGGCGAGGCGTCGCTCGATGCCGCGCAGTATTACGCGCATCCGCGCAACCAGTTCTGGCGGTTGCTCGGCACGGTGCTCGGCGAGCACGGGCTGCACGAGTTCGCGTACGACGCGCGGCTCGAGCGTGTGCTGTCGCACGGGATCGGTATCTGGGATGTCTTGGCCGCGTGCCATCGCGAGGGCAGCCTCGATTCGGCGATCCGGCATGCGAAGCCGAACGATTTCGCGTCGTTGCGCGAGCATGCGCCGTTGCTCAAGCGCGTGTGTTTCAACGGCAAGACGGCGGGGCGGTTTGCGGAGGTGATCGGTGCGGCGGGGTACGACACGCTCGTGCTGCCTTCATCGAGCCCGGCGAATGCGATGCTGACGTTCGAGCAGAAGCTCGCGCAGTGGCACGGGATTCGTGCCTGATGAATGGACGGATCGTCGCTTATTCGTCCTTGCCCCAGCGCCATTTCGGTTTTTCGCCTTTCAGCCAGCACACGATCGTGAGCGCGGCCACCAGCACCACGATGCAAGCCGCGAACGCCAGCGGTGACTGGGCGGGCGGCACGTGCGTCGCAACCACGACGATCCCGATCACGAAGAGCAGCAGGACGAGCCAGCCTTGCCACGCGACCGGCAACCCCCATCCCCAGCCGTAGCGCTTCGCCGGAAACCAGATCGTCTTGTGGTGCGAGGCCATGTGGCTCCTCGTTGTCTGATGATTGTTACGCTGACTTTTTGTTAGCGAGCGTGTCGCTGGCGGGCTCTCATCGTATCGAGCAGGCGTTCCAGCCGTGCGAGCGCGTCGGATGACGAAACGTACTCGCCCGTGCGTCGCGCCTCGTCGCGCGATGCAATGCCGCGTGCGATAAACGCGCTTTGAAGCCGGCGATACGCGATGCCGTCGCGGATTGATTGCTCGACGAAGCTCGACAGCGTTTCGCCGTCACGCAGGACGCGTTCGGCAACGGCGAGCAGTTCGGGTTCGATGGGGATGGGCTGACAAACGGTGGTCTTCATCGGGCGACTTCCACGAACACGATTTCAATGCATTGTCGTCCACGCGCAGCGATTGTGCACGTGACAGGCCAACGGTACGCAGTGGTGGATCGGTTTCCGACAGCGACTATCGTCCCGCCAATGCTATCCTCTCGTCCGCTAAAACCAGCTTCACCCAGCGAGATTCACACATGACCCGACTGATCAAGCGCGCGTCCGCCGAGGCGCGCGCGTCCAAGCGCAGCAAGCCGTCCGCGTACAACGGCTCCGAAAAACTCCAGCCGCCGCGCGTGAAGCGCCGCCCGGACATCGACGAGCACGACGACGTGCCCGTGCTCGAAGCCCCGCGCAAGCCGCGCTTCGCGCCCGTCACGTTCTCGGAAGAGGGCGGCGTGCGCTTCCTGCATTTCGGTACCGAATGGGTGCAGGGCGCGATGCGGATCTCGAAGCCGCTGCATATCGAGCTCGAATACGCGCAGCAGATGATGGCGTGGCTGCTGTTCCTCGAAACGCCCGAGCGGATCGTCCAGCTCGGGCTCGGCACCGGCGCGCTGACCAAGTTCTCGCACCGCTTCCTGTCGCACGCGAAGGTCGAGGCCGTCGAGCTGAACCCGGCCGTGATCGTCGCCGCGCGCACGATGTTCGCGCTGCCGCCCGACGACGCACGTCTCGCCGTGCATGAAGCCGACGCGTGGGATTTCGTCAACGATCCAGCCAACCGCGGCACGACGGGCGCGATCCAGATCGACCTGTACGACGCGACCGCGCGCGGTCCCGTGCTCGACAGCGTCGCGTTCTACCGCGCGGTGCGCGGCTGCCTCGCCGATGCGGGCATCGCGACGATCAACCTGTTCGGCGATCATCCGAGCTTCGTGCGCAACATGAAGCACCTGAACGCGGCGTTCGATCACCGCGTGATCGCGCTGCCGGAAGTGCATGACGGCAACCGGATCGCGATCGCGTTCTCGGGCCCCGCGCTCGACGTGTCGTTCGCGCAGCTCGACGAACGCGCGAAGCTGATCGAGGACACGCTGAAGCTGCCCGCGCGCAAGTGGGTGAAAGCTTTGAAAGAAACCGCCGGCGCACGCGACACCGCGTTCGCGATCTGACGCTTCATGCACCGGCGGCATGCCGGTGCAACCATGCGACAAGGGGCGGATCACTCGGGTTCGCCCCCGCTTGACCGCGTGCTAGCGGCTCCTATACTGGCGCGAAGCCAGGGGAGCCGCAGCCTACCCGTTTTGCGCTCCTCTCGGCGCCGTACCCGCTCAACAAGATCGATAACCGGGAAAGATGAGGAGACGTCATGGCTCACGATGCCGACGCCAACCGGGCCGCCAAGCGCTGGCTCTGGCTGCTGGTACTGCCGCTGATTGCGATGGTCTGGGTACCGTCGTACAGCAAGATCGAACCGCAATGGTTGGGTTTTCCGTTTTTCTACTGGTACCAGCTGCTTTGGGTCTTCATTAGCGCGGTGATCACCGCGTTCGTGTACTTCAAGACCAAGAACGCGTGGAAGGCGAGCGGCCCGCAGGGAGGTGCGCGATGAATCTCGGCGCAACCTTCGTCTTCGTGCTGCTGTTCATCGGCGTCACGATCATCGGTTTCCTGGCCGCGAACTGGCGGCGCGGCGATCTCGCCCATCTCGACGAATGGGGTCTCGGCGGCCGCCGCTTCGGCACGATCGTCACGTGGTTCCTGCTCGGCGGCGACCTCTACACGGCCTACACGTTCGTCGCGGTGCCCGCGCTCGTGTTCGGCGCCGGCGCGATGGGCTTCTTCGCGCTGCCGTACACGATCCTGATCTACCCGTTCGCATTCGTCGTGTTTCCTAAGCTGTGGAGCATCGCGAAGCGGCACGGCTACGTGACGTCCGCCGACTTCGTCAACGCGCGCTACGGCAGCCGGATGCTCGCGCTGGCGATCGCGGTGACGGGCATCGTCGCGACGATGCCGTATATCGCGCTGCAGCTCGTCGGCATCGAGGTGGTGATCGGCGCGCTCGGCTTCGACACGACCGGCTTCGTCGGCGACCTGCCGCTGATCATCGCGTTCGCGATCCTCGCCGCGTACACGTACACGTCGGGCTTACGCGCGCCCGCGATGATCGCGATCGTCAAGGACATCCTGATCTACATCACGATCGCCGCGGCGGTCATCGTGATCCCGGCGAAGCTCGGCGGCTTCGGGCACATCTTCGCGAGCGTGCCGCCCGCGAAGCTGCTGCTGAAGGCGCCCGACGCGATGAGCCTGAACGGCTACAGCGCGTACGCGACGCTCGCGATCGGCTCGGCGCTCGCGCTGTTCCTGTATCCGCACTCGGTGACGGCGATCCTGTCGTCGTCGTCCGGCAACTCGATCCGTCGCAACATGGCGATGCTGCCCGCGTATTCGTTCGTGCTCGGCCTGCTCGCGCTGCTCGGCTACATGGCGCTCGCATCGGGCGTGAAGGACATGCCGCAGTACGCGCCGTACTTCAAGGCGTTCGGCCCGAACTTCGCGGTGCCCGCGCTGTTCCTCCAGTATTTCCCGTCGTGGTTCGTCGGCGTCGCGTTCGCGGCGATCGGCATCGGCGCGTTGGTGCCGGCGGCGATCATGTCGATCGCGGCCGCGAACCTGTACACGCGCAACATTCACCGCGAGTTCGTGAACCGCAACATGTCGCACGAGCAGGAAACGCATGTCGCGAAGCTCGTGTCGCTGATCGTGAAGGTCGGCGCGGTGGCGTTCATCCTCGGGCTGCCGCTGACCTACGCGATCCAGCTGCAGCTGCTCGGCGGGATCTGGATCATCCAGACGCTGCCGGCGATCGTGCTCGGCCTGTACACGCGCGTGCTCGACCATCGCGGCCTGCTGGCCGGCTGGGCGGCCGGCATCGTGTGCGGCACGTGGATGGCGATCTCGCTGAAGCTGGCCGGATCGATCTTCACGATCCACCTGTTCGGTCTCGCGATTCCCGGCTATGCAGCCGTGTGGTCGCTGATCGTGAACCTGGTGGTGGCGGTGGTGGTGAGCGTGCTGGTGCGCGTGATGGGCATGGCGCATGCGGAAGATCGCACGCGGCCGGAGGACTATCTCGACGTGGTGGAAGGCTGACGCCGCCTGCACGGCCACGCAATGAAAAAGCCCGCCACCGGCAAGGTGGCGGGCTTTGTCTTTCGTGTTATCCCTGCGCGCGCTCCGCGAGGTTCTCGCGCTGCGACAGATCCTCGACGTTGACCATCCAGTGCACGCCGAAACGATCCTTCGCCATCCCGAAGCCGAGCGCCCAGAACGTCTTGCCGAACGGCATCGTCACTTCGCCGCCGTCGGCGAGCGCATTGAACAGCTTCTGGCCCTCCTCGACCGTCGCCGGGTTCAGCGACAGCGAATAGCCGGCGTGCACGCCGCCGCCGGGCTGGCTGCAGTCGCCGTCCGAGCACATGATCATCGACTCGCCGATCGTGAAGCTCGCGTGCATCACCTTGTCGGCCATCTCCGGCGTCATCGGGTAGTCGGGATTCGGCGGCGCGTCCTTGAAGTGCATCTTGAACATCGTCTTCGCCCCGAGTGCCTTTTCGTAGAACTGAAGGGCTTCGTCGGCGCGACCGTAGAACGTCAGGTACGGTTGGACTTGCATCGTTGTCTCCTGTATTGAGGGGGCCGGCCTGCGCTTCTGCGCGGGTTCGGCGTCGTACAAGACTGACTGGGAAAGGGGGCCTCGGGAGGCGGCCGGTGCACCCGTGACGTGGATTGTAGTGCGCGTGCTTGACGATGGAATGAAAAATAAAACGGCCGCGAACATGATGTTCGCGGCCGTATGCGGCGTGCGTGCTGACGGCTGTTGCCTGTGTTGCTGACAGCCGCTGACGCTTGTCGTGGCTCAGTGACTCAGCGGCGCAGCGGCTCAGCGGCTCAGCGCAGCGAGTCGATCAGCTTCTCGAGCTTCACCGCATCGGCGGCGAATACGCGGATACCTTCGGCGAGCTTTTCGGTCGCCATCGCGTCGTCGTTCAGCTGGAAGCGGAACGCGGCCTCGTCGATCGCGACACGCGCGGCGGGCTTGTCCTGCAGCGCTTCCGGCGACAGCTTGCGGGTGACCGTCTCGTTGCTGTCCTGCAGTTTCTGCAGCAAATCGGGACTGATCGTCAGCAGGTCGCAGCCGGCGAGCTCGGTGATCTGGCTGGTCGTGCGGAAGCTCGCGCCCATCACTTCGGTCGTGTAGCCGAACGTCTTGTAGTACGTGTAGATGCGGCGCACCGACTGCACGCCCGGATCGTTCGCGCCGCCGTCCTTCTCTTCATTCCACTCGGCGCCGGCCTGCTTCTTGTACCAGTCGTAGATGCGGCCGACGAACGGCGAGATCAGCTGCGCGCCGGCTTCCGCGCATGCAGCCGCCTGCACGAGCGAGAAAAGCAGGGTCATGTTGCACTTGATCCCTTCCTTCTGCAGCACTTCGGCCGCGCGGATGCCTTCCCACGTCGATGCGAGCTTGATCAGGATGCGTTCGCGGCCGATGCCGGCTGCTTCGTACAGCTTGATGAGCTCGCGGCCCTTGTCGATCGAGCGCTGCGTGTCGAACGACAAACGTGCGTCGACCTCGGTCGACACGCGGCCCGGGATCAGCTTCAGGATCTCGGTGCCGAATGCGATCAGCAGGCGGTCGATGATGAAATCGGTGCTTTCGTTGCGATGATCGCGGACGGTTTTCTCGAGGATCGGCTTGTACGCATCCTTCTGGACGGCCTTCAGGATCAGCGACGGGTTCGTGGTCGCGTCCTGCGGCTGGTATTGCGCAAGCTGCTGGAAATCGCCCGTGTCGGCGACGACGGTCGTGTACTGCTTCAGCTGGTCGAGTGCGGTAGTCATGGCGATTCGGAAGAAGGGCGCAAGGCGCCGGGTTCTCACGGGCCGCGCGAACGCGGCGGCGAAGCGAGGCGGCGCCGGGCGCCGCCTCCGATCCGCTATTCTAGGCCCGATTCGTGTCGGGCACGTTCTGGCGTGTCCGAAGGCCGCGGCGGCTGGCGCTAAGCCGCGTCACGCGGGGCGGCGCGCGTTCAGGATCACCTGCGTGACGACGCCCGCGACGAGCCCCCAGAATGCCGAGCCGATCGACAGCAGCGTGAGGCCCGACGCGGTGACCATGAACGTGACGAGCGCGGCTTCGCGCTGCTTCACGTCCTGCATCGCGTTCGCGAGGCCGCTCATGATCGAGCCGAACAGCGCGAGCGCGGCGACCGACACGACGAGCGCCTTCGGCAGCGCCGCGAACAGCGCGGCGATCGTCGCGCCGAAGATTCCCGCGACCAGGTAGAACGTGCCGCACCACACGGCGGCCGTGTAGCGTTTCGCGTGATCCTCGTGCGCTTCCGGGCCGGTGCAGATCGCGGCCGTGATTGCCGCGAGGTTGACGCCGTGCGAGCCGAACGGCGCGAGCAGCAGCGACGCGAGGCCGGTGGTCGCGATCAGCGGCGACGACGGGGTCTGATAGCCATCCGCGCGCAGCACCGCGATGCCCGGCACGTTCTGCGACGCCATCGCGACGACGAACAGCGGAATGCCGATGCTGACGATCGATGCGATCGAGAACGCGGGCATCGTGAATACGGGCTTCGCGAACGCGATGTGAAAGCCGCTGAAGTCGAGCAGGCCGAGACCACCGGCGACTGCCGTGCCGACGATCAGCGTCGTGACGATCGCATAGCGCGGCGCGAGCCGCTTGACGATCAGGTAGGTGAAGAACATCGCGAGCACGAGCGCCGTCTGGAACTGCGCGGCACGGAAGATCTCGATGCCGATCTCGAACAGGATGCCCGCGAGCAGCGCGGCTGCGATGCCGGCCGGAATCTTGCGCATCAACGTGTCGAACAGCCCGCTCACGCCGATGGCCGTCAGCAGCACCGCGCAGACGACGAATGCGCCGATCGCCTCGGGGTAGGGCACGCCGGGCAACGACGCGATCAGCAGCGCGGCGCCGGGCGTCGACCACGCGACGACGACGGGCGCACGAAAGCGCAGCGACAGGCCGATCGTCGTCAACGCCATGCCGATCGACAGCGCCCAGATCCACGACGAGATCTGCGCATCGGTGAGGTGGGCGGCGCGGCCGGCCTGGAACATCAGCACGAGCGAACTCGTGTAGCCCGTCATCATCGCGACGAAGCCGGCGACGAGGGCCGAGACGGACGTATCGGCGAAAAAGCGGCGGCCGCCGGCGCGGCTGGCGCTCGCGGTGGGCGAGGGGTTCATGCTATCTCCGGGGGAGGCCGCTCGGACGCGGCCTTCGTGCTTGGTGGGTGTCGTTACTTGCTGAGTGCGCGCATCGCGGTTTCGAGGCCCGCGAGCGTGAGCGGATACATGCGATGGCCGAGCAGGTCGCGGATCACCGCGACCGACTGCCGGTATTCCCATAGCCGTTCGGGCTCGGGGTTCAGCCATGCATGATGGGGGAACTGGTCGGCGAGGCGGCGCAGCCATACGGCGCCGGCTTCCGGGTTGTTGTACTCGACCGAGCCGCCGGGCTGCAGCACTTCGTACGGGCTCATCGTTGCATCGCCGACGAAGATCAGCTTGTAGTCGGGCGTGAACTTGTGCAGCACGTCCCACGTCGCGGTGCGTTCCGAGTGGCGGCGGCGGTTGTTCTTCCACAGGTGGTCGTACACGCAGTTGTGGAAGTAGAAGAATTCCAGGTGCTTGAATTCGGCCTTCGCGGCGGAGAACAGCTCTTCGGTGCGCTTGATGTGATCATCCATCGAGCCGCCGACGTCGAGCAGCATCAGCACCTTCACGTTGTTGTGGCGCTCGGGCACCATCCGCAGGTCGAGCCAGCCCGCGTTCGCGGCGGTGCTGCGGATCGTGCCGGGCAGGTCGAGCTCCTCGGCGGCGCCTTCGCGCGCGAAGCGGCGCAGCCGCCGCAGCGCGACCTTGATGTTGCGCGTGCCGATCTCGACGGAATCGTCGTAGTCGCGATACGCGCGTGCTTCCCACACCTTCACCGCGGTGCGGTTGCCGTTCGACGGGCCGCCGATGCGCACGCCTTCCGGGTTGTAGCCGCCGTGCCCGAACGGCGACGTGCCGCCGGTGCCGATCCACTTGTTGCCGCCTTCGTGGCGCTCCTTCTGCTCGTCGAGCAGTGCCTTCAGGCGCTCCATCAGCTTGTCGAGCCCGCCCATCGCCTCGATCTGCGCCTTCTCTTCCGGCGACAGCTCGCGCTCGAGGCGCTTCTCGAGCCAGTCGAGCGGAATGTCGAACGCTTCGGACGGCAGCGCGGACACGCCGTGGAAATACGCGCCGAACGCCTGGTCGAACTTGTCGAAGTACTGCTCGTCCTTGACGAGCGTCATCCGCGCGAGGAAGTAGAACGCGTCGATCGACGGCGAGATCAGCCCGGCCTTCAGCGATTCGAGCAGCGTCAGGTATTCCTTCACCGAGACGGGCAGCTTGGCTGCGCGCAGCGCGTAGAAGAAATTGAGCAGCATGGCCGGGCCTTCGCGGGTGAGAGAGGATTACCGGTTGTGCCGGTTCATGTAGACGAGCCGTTCGAGCAGGCTCAGGTCCTGCTCGTTCTTCAGCAGCGCGCCCGCGAGCGGCGGCACGATCTGCTTCGCATCCACGCCGCGCAACTGGTCGGCCGGGATGTTCTCGGCGAGCAGCAGCTTCAGCCAGTCGAGCAGCTCGGACGTCGACGGCTTCTTCTTCAGGCCCGACACGCCGCGCAATTCGAAGAAACTCTCGAGCGCCGCGCGCAGCAGCTCCTCGCGGATGTCCGGGAAATGGACCGCGACGATCTTCTGCATCGTCGCCGGGTCGGGAAACTGGATGTAGTGGAAGAAGCAGCGGCGCAGGAACGCGTCGGGCAGCTCCTTCTCGTTGTTCGACGTGATGATGACGAGCGGGCGGTGCTTCGCGCGGACCGTTTCCCGTGTTTCGTACACGTGGAACTCCATCCGGTCGAGCTCGCGCAGCAGGTCGTTCGGGAATTCGATGTCGGCCTTGTCGATCTCGTCGATCAGCAGCACGCTCGGGTGCTCGGCATCGAACGCCTGCCACAGCACGCCCTTGACGATGTAGTTCGAGATGTCCTTCACGCGCGCGTCGCCGAGCTGCGAATCGCGCAGCCGCGACACGGCGTCGTATTCGTACAGGCCCTGCTGCGCCTTCGTGGTCGACTTGATGTGCCACTGCAGCAGCGGCATGTCGAGCGCGGCGGCCACTTCCTCGGCGAGCATGGTCTTGCCGGTGCCGGGCTCGCCCTTGATCAGCAGCGGGCGTTGCAGCGTCAGCGCGGCATTGACCGCGAGCTTCAGATCGTCGGTGGCGACGTAGTGCGAGGACCCTTCGAAACGCATGGCGGCGCTCTTCTCAATCGGGGAAAAAAACCCAGTATAAGTCAGAAGGGCTGTCCGGTTGGGCCACGCCCGCGTATCGTTGCGGGGCTGTGGCGGGGAGAACCGGGGTGCCTTGTGGACGCGTTCCCTGCCGACGCGGTACAATCTGGCCGTTTTTTTTGGCCTGCGTGGCGACCTGATAAGCATAACGGCGCGGGCCGTTGCCGCTTCGGCGCCAGTTTCCCCTCAAGCTAGGTTACAAGAGCTATGAACAAATTCGTCGGCAAACACGTCGTTGTCGCAGCGCTCGTGGCGCTCGCGGGCAGCGCGCAGGCGGCCGGTGTGGTCGGCAACCCGAAGGACGGGGCGAGCAAGGCCGCCATGTGCATCGGTTGCCACGGCATCCAGGACTACCGCGCGGCGTACCCGGAGGTCTACCGGGTGCCTGTCCTCGGCGGCCAGAACCAGCAATACCTCGAGAACGCGCTGAAGGCCTATCGCAAGAAGGATCGTCACTTCCCGTCGATGAATGCGATCGCCGGTTCGCTGACGGACCAGGACATCGCGGATCTGGCGGCGTACTACGCCGTCCAGAAGGCCGACACGAAGGACAATCCCTACAAGTAAAGCGCGCGCCGCCGATCTGACCGGCGGGACAGGAGCATTCATGAACAACGCATTCAAGACGGCGGCGGTTGCACTGGCGGCCGGCCTCGCGATCGGTACCGCGCACGCGGCGGACACCACGAAGGGCAAGGAACTGGTCGAATCGCACAACTGCGCTGCCTGCCACGGCGCGCAGATGAACAAGCCGATCAACGCCGAATATCCGCGCCTTGCCGGCCAGCACGCCGACTATCTCGTGTGGGCGATGCGCCAGTACCAGATGGGCCTGACGAATCCGCTGCTCGGTCGCAACAACGCGATCATGCAGGCGCAGGTGCAGAGCCTGTCGGTCAGCGACATGAAGGACATCGCGGCCTACATCGAGTCGCTGAAAGAAACCGATCTCGTGTTCAAGAAGTAAGCGCGACGGGCCCGACGGGCTCGCGCAGCAAAAATACCCCGCTGAGGCGGGGTATTTTTTTGTCCGCGCGCCGGCGCCCGTGGGCCGGCGCCGCGGCGCTCAGTCGCGCGATGCGCGACGCAGGATGCGCTGCAGGTACGCGTCGGTATCGGGCGGCGTGCTCGTGCGCTGGGCTTCCCAGATCGTCTCGCCGAGGCATTCCATGATCACGTGCTGCGCGTCGTGGGTCGAGTCGAGCTTGGCCGCGAGCTTGTCGTGCGCGGCGCGGATGCCGGGCGGCTGGTCGATCGACAGCTGCTCGCTGATCGCGAGATGCATCGACAGGTGCAGGAACGGGTTCGTGCGGCCTTCCTCGGGCGTGTACTCGCGCGCGGTCGCGCCATCGGCGTCGGCGAGTTCGTCGTGGTATTCGGGATGCTCGACGATCCAGTCGGCTGCCATCGCTTCCAGCGGCGTCAGGATCTCGCCGGCGCGCTGCTTGCGCCAGGTCTCGGTGAAAAAGCGACGCACTTCGTCGCGGCTTGGATTGAACATGGTGGGGAAACGTCGTGATTCGGACGGCGTGGTGCCGCGTCGGGCATTGTACGCCGGGTCGGCGGACGGCGCTGGCGGCGGGCGGGAGCGGGTTGCGCGGCGGCCCGCCGGGC
>NZ_JAAGPC010000204.1:0-269 GCF_017104595.1 Burkholderia sp. Tr-20390
TAGAGTGTGTATCACCGATGTGCGTCATGGATCAAGTGTAGTGGTATCGATATATCGTGTATACGAGTGTGTGTAAGCTGTGAGTGAGAGTATGACACACAAATCTGTGATGATGTAGTAGGATGTGGGTGTGGGTACTATGTGGTTGTCCATACTTCCTAGTATTATGTTATGTTACATCGTAGTCTTTTTTCTATTATGCGTCTCTTTTTTTTTTTTTTTTTTTTTTTTTTAATAACACGGCGACCACCGAACTCTACCCCATGCCA
>NZ_JAAGPC010000205.1:0-14167 GCF_017104595.1 Burkholderia sp. Tr-20390
TAGCGGCACGCAGGCAAGCAGCGCGAGGCCCAGCAGGTAAAAGGTTTCGGAATAGGTCATCACGACGGCCTGGATCTGGATCTGCTGGGCCAACTGTCCGAGCGCGCGCATGTTCGAATACGCGAGGTCGCCGGTGTGCGAGAACCAGTTGGCCGCGTAGGCGGACAGCCGGTCCTGCCCGATCAGCGAGTTCGCCGTTACCGATTCGCGGAGCGCGGCCGTATGGAAGGTCGTGCGCCGGTCGATCACGGTGCCGATGATCGCGAGCCCGATCGAGCCGCCGAGATTGCGTGCCATGTTGTAGAGCCCGGCCGCATCGCCCGAGTCTTCGCGTGCGACGGCCGCCATCGAGGCCTGGTTCAGCGGCATCATCGCGAGCATCTGCGCGACGCCGCGGATCAGTTGCGACCAGACGAAGTCGTGGCCGACGCTCTGCGCGGTCAGGCTGATGTCGAGCATGCAGCTCAGGCAGAACAGCAGCAGCCCCGAGATCACGAGGATGCGGAAATCGACCTTGCCGAGCAGGCGCGGCAGGATCGGCATCACGAGGAAGGCGGGCAACCCCGACAGCAGCATGATCGCGCCCGCCTGTTCCGCGTTGTAGCCGGCGACGATCGCCAGGAACTGCGGCAGCAGGTAGGACACGCCGTACAGCCCGGCGCCCACCGCGGACACGATCACGATCACGCTCGCGTAGCGCGGGTTGCGCATCAGCGACAGCCGCATGATCGGCCGCTTCGCAAAGATCTGCGACAACGCGATCAGGATCATTCCGGCAAGCGACACGAGGCTCAACGTGACGATCATCTGCGATTCGAACCAGCGCTCGCGCTGGCCTTCCTCGAGCACGACGGTGAGCGAGCTCAGCCCGATCGCGAGACCCAAGATCCCGAGCCAGTCCGCGTTCAGGAATGCATGCCATTGCGGGCGGTCCGACGGCAGCCCGAATATCAACAACGCCATCAGCAACAGGCACACCGGCAGGTTCAGGAAAAAGCACCAGCTCCAGCTGACGTTCTCCGCGAGCCAGCCGCCGAGCACGGGGCCGAACAGCGGCCCGAGCAGCACGATCAGGCCGAACAGCGTCATGCCGACCGGCAACTGCGACAGCGGCAGCCGCGTGCGGATGATGGTTTGTGCAGTCGGGATCAGCGCACCGCCGGTGAAGCCCTGGCCGATCCGGCCGGCGATCATCATCGGCAGCGAATGCGACCAGCCGCACATCATCGAGAAGGCAATGAACAGCGCGGAGTTCGTCAGCAGGAAATTGCGCAGCCCGAACACGCGCGTGAGCCATGCGGCGAGCGGGATCATCACGATCTCCGACATCAGGTAGCCGGTCGAGATCCATGTGCCTTCGGTGCCGGTCGCGCCGATTTCACCCTGGATCTGCGGCAGCGCGGAGTTCGTGATCGAGATGTCGAGGGTCGCCATCAGCGCGCCGAGCGCGCCCGCCGCGACCGCGATCCAGTCGGTCACGCTCGCACGGCCCTCGTGCGGCGGCATCGGCATCGTGGCGGACGGTTCAGCCATGATGCGTCTCGTCGCGGGCCGAGCGCGTATCGACGTCGACCGTCACCGACAGCCCCGGCAGCAGCATGCGCTGCGCGCGGGCGTCCGCGGTGAGGCGGATGCGCACCGGCACGCGCTGGACGATCTTCGTGAAGTTGCCGGTCGCGTTTTCGGGCGGCAGCAGTGCGAATTGCGCGCCCGTGCCGGGGGCGAAGCTGTCGACCACGCCGGACAGCGCGCCGTCCGGCAGCGCGTCGACGTGCAGTTCGACGGGCTGGCCGATGCGCATGTTGCCGATCTGCGTTTCCTTGAAGTTCGCGACGAGGTAGATCGAGTCGACGGGCACGACGGTCAGCAGGCGCGTGCCGGGCTGCACGTATTGACCGACGCGCACGGTGCGATCGCCGACGCGGCCGGCGAGGGTGCTGCGCACGATCGTGTTGTCGAGGTCGAGCTGCGCCTGTGCGGCGCTGGCCTGCGCGGCTTCGAGCTGCGCGCGCGCCTGCTGGAGCTGCGCGGTGTACGACGCGATCTGCGTGCGGGCGGCGGCGATCGACGCATTGTTCGCGGCGAGCGTCGCGGCCGCCTGATCGCGCGTGCTCTTCAGGTCGGCCACGCGTTCGTGCGTTTCCGCGCCGGTCGCGGCGAGCGGCGCATAGCGCGTGTATTCGTCGCTGGCGTGCTGCGCATTGATACGCGACACCTTCGCCTGTGCATCGGCCTGTTCGAGATTCGCATGCTGCTGGCTGATGTCGGCCTCGGCGCGTGCGATGTCGGCGCGGCGCGCGTCGACGGTCGCAAGCGACTGCGCGAGCGCGACCTGGTACTGGCGGACGTCGAGGCGCACGAGCGGATCGCCGGCCTTCACGGCCTGGTTGTCGCGCACGTACACATCGGTCACGTAGCCGGCGACCTTAGGCGCGGCGGTCATGCTGTCCGCCTGCAGGTACGCGTCGTTGGTGCTTTCGATGAAGCGGCCGACCGTCCACCAGCGGCCGAGCCAGACGGCGCCGCCGATCGCCGCGAGCACGGCGACGACGAGCAGGATGCGCCGTTTCGATCCGTTGCCGTTGCGCGGGGTTGTTCCGTTTTCCTGACGATCTGCTTTCTGTGGCGGGTCTTGCGGCGTCGACATGCTGGCATCCAATTTATTCCAAGTGGAAGAATTATTCCAGTTGATAAAATTGTGTCAAGTAGAATGTCGGTCGATCGAATGACGAGGAAGGCATGAACGAAGCGAAGAAGCTGCGCCGTACGTCGGCGGGCGGCTACGCCCGCGGCGACGAAACGCGCCAGCGGATCATCGAGGCGGCGATCGAACTGTTCGGCGAGCGCGGGTTCGCGGGGGCGTCGACGCGCGAGATCGCCGCGATGGCCGGCGTGAACGCGCCGGCGCTCCAGTACTACTTCGAGAACAAGGAAGGCGTGTACCGCGCGTGCGTGGAGACGATCGCGGAGCACGGCTGGGAAGTGTTCGCGCCGGCGGTCGGCCATGCGTGGGCGATGCTCGATGCGGACGCGGACGTCGACGTGCTGATCGATGCGTTCGTCGGGCTGCTGCGCGCGCTGTCGGACCGGATGTTCACGGCGCCGAAGACGATGAACCAGCGGATGTTCTTTGCACGCGAGCAAGGCGGCCAGGAGCCGGCGAGCGCGAGCGAGATCCTGATGAAGCGCATGCGCAAGCCGCTGAACGACGTGAGCGCCGAGCTGATCGGCCGCATCTCGGGGCGGCCGGCCAACGATCCCGTCACGCGCCTGCGTGCACTGAGCCTGTTCGGGCAGATCACGGTGTTCCACATCGCGCAGCGTTCGGCGCTGCAGTTGCTCGAATGGGAGGCATTCGAAGGCGAGCGCGCGGAATTGCTGATCGACACGATTGCCGAGCAGACGCGGGTGCTGCTCCAGCAATGGCACGTGCAGCGCGACGCATTGGCGGCCGAATCTGAAGCCGGCTCGAAGCGGGAGCCGGGTGCGCCGGCGAAACGTACGGCGAAGGCGGGGGCGTCGACGCCCGACGCGAAAGGCCCGCGGCGCGGGAGCAAGCCCGCCGCGCGTTGAACGCGGCGCGCCGTCGGCCCCGGCCGGTCAACCCGGCTTGCGCTCCGGTGCGGCCGGCGACGGCGGCCGGGCCGTCACTTCGGCAGCATGGCTGCTGTCGCCGTGGGTGCCGTTTTCGTCATCGACCACCGGCCGCGATCCGTCCGCGTACGCAACGACGCTGCGCTGCGGATTGGCGATCCGGATGCCGCGTTCGCGGAACGTCTCCGCAATCCGCCGGTTGAATTCACGCTGCACGCTCCAGCGCGTCGAGTCCGTGCATTGCATCTGTCCGGCCAGCGCGAGCGTCGCGCCGTCGACCTGGTCGATACCCCAGTAGCTGAAGTCCGACAGGATGCCGTCGCGGTACTTCGGATCGTCGCGCAAGGCGGCACCGATCTCCTTCAGCGTCGCGATCGCGCGATCGATATCCTCGCCGTAGGCAATGCTGATCTTCACGGCCGCGTTGCCGAGCCCGCGATTCGTATTGTTGACTGTCGTCACCGAGCTGAACGGAATCGTGTACAACGACCCGTCGCCGGCGCGCAGCCGCACGGTGCGGATCGACAGGTACTCGACCGTGCCCGACACGCCGGCGAGCGTGACCCAGTCGCCCACCTGCATCGCGTTTTCCATCAGCAGGAAGATCCCGGTGATGAAATCCTGCACGAGCTTCTGCGAGCCGAACCCGAGCGCGACACCGAAGATGCTGGCGCCGGCAAGCAGCGGGCCGACGTTCACGCCGAGCTGGCTGAGGCCCGTCAGCACGACGACGAGCGCGATCATCACGAACAGCAGTGTGCGCAGCATCGGCAGCAGCGTGCGCAGCCGCGCCGCGCGCATGAGATTGCCTTCGCGCGTCCAGCGCTGCAGGCGGCGCTCGATGGCGATGTTCGCGGCTTCCCACACGACGAGCGCGACGATGGCCGCGATGGCGATCGTCACCAGCGCCGACGCGAGCCGGTGGCCGATCGTGCCGGTCTCGAACGCGCGGAAAATCGGTACGCCCCAGATCTGCAGCAGCAGCACGATGGTCACGATGCCGATCGCGCCCGACACGATCTGGCGCAGCAGCGGGTAGTAGCGGTACGCGTGCGCATGGACGATCGTGCGATCTTCGTCGCGGCCCTGGAACAGCCGCGCGAGCGCGCCGAACACGACGATCGACACGATCCGCATGCCGATCATCACGGCGATCGAGCGGCCGCCGAGCGTGATCAGCACGCGGTAGCCGTTGTGGACGTCGAGCGCCCACACGAACCACAGCGCCATCACGATGAAGACCGATACGGGCGCCCACGCGTCCGCGAGCGCGTTGGCGATCATCGCGAAGGACGGGCGATCCTCGCCGGCCGCGCGGATCCGCGCGGCGACCGGCAGGCGGCACTGGAGGATCAGCGCCGAGACCATCAGGTGCCCGACGAGCGCGACGGCTTTCAGCAGCGCGACGTGACCGGCGTCGCTGAGGCCGAAGTTCGCGGCGATCTCGACCGCGGCCGTGCAGGCGCCGACCACGATCACGATCCGCGCGATCGAGCGTTGCGCGAAGTCGGCCCATGCGTCGCTGATGTGCAGCAACCGCAATTGCCGCGCATCGGGCTGGAAGAACAGCCGGCTGACGATCGTGACGAGTCGGCAGATCACGTAGATGTCGATCAGCGCTTCGAGCGCGGATTCGACCGGGGCGCCCGCATCGCCGATCACCGACATCGTCAGGCTCGCGACGCCGACGAACACGAGCAGCGGCACGGCACGTAACGCAAGGCTGACGAGCGCGCGCGGCATCCGGTGCAGCAGCGTGGTGTGGCGGCGCGCGTGGCCGCGGCCTTGCGACGACGCGGGCGCGGCGTCGGGGACGTTGGACGCGTCTGGCGGGGCGGCTGCGCCCGGTGGTGCGTGGTCTTCGTCGAGCGTCGCGGAGTCGGGTGTAACGGACTCGGGCGCGGACTCGGACTCGGGCGCGGTGCGGCGCGACGTGTCGGCGCGCCGAGCGGCCACTGCGGTCAGCGCACGTCGCAGCAGCCGCTTCGCGAACCATTCGACGACGAGCGCGGGCACGAGCACGGCGATGATGATCCACAGCGCGTGTGCAAGATCCGCGCGCTCGTCGGCGCGCACCAGCTTGTCATGCCACCAGTTGCCGACCGAGCCGACATCGAGCAGCGAGTGCAGCGATTCCTTCAGCGCACCGCCGATTTCGATGGTCCAGCGCGATCCCTGCCGGACGAGCATCGATGCGAGCCCGTTCGACGTCAGTGCGGCCGGGGTCGCGGCGGCCGACGCGGCGCTGGCCGCAGCCGCATCGCTCGCCGCGATCGCGGGTGCGCTCAACGCGCCGACGGCCGCGATCGCACGCAGCGTCGTTTCGACCTGCGCGCGATCGCGCGGATTTTCGAGCACATTGAGTGCCTGCTGCGCCTGTTGCGGCGTCAGCGCGGGCGCGGTGGCGGAAGCGGCCGACGCGGCGGCCGGGGCGGGAGCGGCCGCATGGGCGGCCGAGACGACGGCGGCCAGCAGCCAGCCGAGGAGGAAATGTCGCATGGAGTAGGCATGCGGGCGCGCATCGGCGCGCGGCCCGCCAGGCTGAACGATGGACGGAAGTTAACATGATTGCGATGGGAACCGAATAGTTCCGTCGACGATCATTCGAATCGGGCATGCCCGGCGCGGCGCGGGCGTTTGCGGCGCGTTTGCGCAATCATGTGTCCGACGCGGACCGCAGGTCGTCGGACAGGTTGGGGCGTTTCAATGATCAACGCGTAAGACATTTGTAATGCCGGCTCGTCGACAACGATGAGCCACGCCCGCGTCGGGTCGAATTAATCTGGAATCCTGCCGAATCGCGCGGGCTCGTCGTGAAAAACCGGCAGAACGTGTTCCGCGATTTCCTCGATGACTTCGCGCACGGGCCGGTCCAAGCCCGGATTCAGCGTGACGTGGTGCGTGCCCGCGGCGTGCATGTCCCGCAGGATGTCGATCAATGCGCGGCGTCCGGTTGCATAGCCGAGCGGCAATGCGGTAGCCGGCGCATCGGGATCCGCGACGAGGTCGAGCCGCATCGATACGCCGAACGCGCGAAAGGCGGGCGTCGCGAGCCGGTCGACCGCCGCGCGCCACATCGAATGGCGTGCGCGCTGCGTGTCCGGATCGCGGTGGTACGTCATCCAGCCGAGCGAGTGCCGCGCGATCCAGTCGACACTTTGTCCGCCCGAGCCGACCGCCAGCATCGGCACGGCGTCGGCGCCGCGCGGCAGCAGCGTGAATTCGGGCGCATCGGGCGGCGCTTCGTCGGGCACCACGCGCGATGGCACGCCGAGCGCGGCCGCGACGATGTCCCAGTGGGCGCGGTAGCGGTCGCGCCGCGTCTCTGCGTCGACGCCGAACGCTGCATATTCAGGCGGGCGGTCGCCGGAGCCGAGCCCGAGAATGAAGCGGCCGCCCGACAGTGTCGCGACCGACAGCGCGCCTTTCGCGATATGCAGCGGATGACGCAGCGGCAGCACGATCGCGCCGCTGGCGAGCGCGATCCGGCGCGTGCGTGCCGCCAGGGCGCCGAGCAGGACCCACGGGTCGAGGTGCCCGACCGGATCTGGGTAGTCGGCGCTGTTCAGCGGCACGTCGCGAATCCACAGCGCGCGAAAGCCGAGCGCGTCGGCCAGCGCCGCGAGTTCGAGCTGCTCGTCGAAGTCGGCGACGATATGGCCGGTGCGAAGCAGCGGAAGCGTGAGGCCGATCGACAACCGTCCGTCCGAAAAGACGCGATGCGCGACATCGGGGCGGGCAGGGGCGGGCGTGGTCATGTCGAGTCCTTGGAGGCAGCGCGAAGCGAACGCGCGACGTTGCGTGTTCGAATGCTAGCGTGTTTGCACGACGGTTGCCCGGTATGGCATGCGCGGTGACCGGTTGACGTCGAGGCAACGCAGGTCATGCGGGCTGCGGGCCGGGCATAATCGGGGCCTTCCGTCATCGAAAACAACAAATCCGGATGAACATGCTTCGACACATGGCGATCGGTCTGGCGGCAAGCGCGATGCTTTTCGCGGTCGCGTCGGACGCGCTCGCGGACGATGCGCAGCGCGCCGCTATTTGCAAGACCGCCGAGGAAACGGGCTACACGGCCGACATCCGCAATTGCCTCGGACTGAAATACGAAGCAGCCGACAAGCGCTTGAATGCGGTCTACAAGACGAAGATGGCGAGCCTGGATGCGCAGGGGCAGGCGAGACTGCGCAACGACGAGCGCCGCTGGCTCAAGGCGCGGGACGCGAAGTGTGCCGAATCGCGGCAGCCCGATGCGGGCGGCACGCTCGGGCTCGTGGAGGTCGACAGTTGCTTTGTCAACGAAACCGAGCGTCGCATCAAGGTGATCGACGCCTTTCGTTGAGGTGTCGCGCCGGCTCCAGTGCTATGCCACGCGCAGCGTCGTGCCGCGCAGCGTGAGGCCGAGGCGCGACGCCACGCGTCGTGACGCGCGGTTGTCGCTGTCGGTGCTGTAGAACAGCGTGCGCGTTTGAAGCGACGGCAGCCGCGACCACGCCGCGGTCACCGCCGCCGCGAGCCCGCGCCCACGAAATGCAGGGGCCGTCGCGAGACCGAGTTCGGCACCGGCTTCGGACAGCCGCGCGGCAAACGCGACCGACGCGACTTCTCCATCGACGACGGCCGCGCACCACGGCGCCCACAGATCGGCGGCGCTTCGAAATCCCATCGAGTACAGGCCTTCGGGCATCCCGTGCGTGGACAGCGCATGCAGCAGATGCCGGCCCGCGTCGCTGTCGCCGTCGATCAGCGCGACGCGCGCGTCGGTGTCGAAACCGAGTGCGTGCGGCAGCGGGTAGACAAGGCCGATATTCCAGTGTGGAACAGGGGCGAGCAGCGCGAGATAGCGATCGAGGTGCGCGGGCTGCATGTGGTCCGCCAACGGCGGTTCGCTGCTGGCCAGGTGCGCGAGTTCGTCTGCAACAGCAGTGGGCACGTCGGCGCGTATGCCCGCCAGGTTGCCGTCGGCGCTTCGGCCGAGCCAGAAGCGCGGCCCGGGCGAGCAGTCGGGATCGTTCTCGCGTTCGATCCGGCGATCCGGATGCAGGCGGAACAGCGTGCGGTAGTCGGTATCCAGCCAGTCGTGTGCGTCAGGCATGCGTCGGGTAGTGGGCTCCGGTCGGGTGGTGCGTGCCGCGCGTGGAAGGCCAGGACGGCGCCGCGCGCCGGTTCATGCGGCACAGTGGGGCGATTGTAAGCCGTTCGGTAGTCGCGCGCAGAGGCAACGTCGCGCTGTTTGCCCGGGCCGGGCGGGTGCGGCGTGACGGCTTGGCCGGCCGACGGCAGCCGATCCGCAGGCGTTTCAGTTTCGAAACGTTCGCGCTGTTTGCCGGTGCGCGATGCGCGTCGATGGCCCCGTTTTGACCCGCGCGGCCTTGCGGCGTGAAGCATGGTGCGCTCCTTGCATATCTGTGCAGGCCGTGAGCGCGGTCGCGGACGCAGTCGGTCCGGCGATCGCTTCAGTGGGTCGGACGTATCGGAGACGGGGACAAGAGAATGAAAACAGACCGAATCGCAACGTGTCGTGTTGCAAACATGAATCGCCGACCTGCCGGGCCATTCGCTTCGCCGTTTATCGAGGCGACGTGAGCGCGCGGCTTTCCGTTCCATCCGAGCAATCGGGTTTGTTCTGAACGACGACGTGCAGGCATGACGCACGAGGCCGACTGGTGCCAGTCGGCCGTCGGGGATGAACCGTGAATGCCTGCGGATGGCCCGGCCCGGATCCCGGATCGTCAATCTGCCGCGCGCAACGCAAGTCGTCGTGCGGCGTAGACGTGTGCGTGCCGTGCATTGCGGTGGCGCGACGGGGCCGAACCGGCACGCACCGGAAAGCCGGCAGCGCATCGATGCATTCGGCATCGCGGAACACATGGAGTCCAGGGGAAGCGTTCACCCGCCGCAGCAGGGCGGACGCCGCGAAATTGTGCTGTCAGTTGATCCACTACCCCGATGGATCAATTGTTGAAGCGCCCATCGCCGAGTGGCGGATGGGCGTCTTTTTTTGTGCGCCGATGTGCGACGCGGGCCATCGGCCCGATCGCGCGGCGTTCTGTATCATGTGCTGGCGTGTCTGGCCGCCCGTGCGGGCGCACGGCTTGCCGGCGCGCCCGATCACGCGTTGCCAACATGAACGACACAGCTCAGAACGATCCCTCAACCGCCGACGTCGATCCGGCCGCACTCGATGCGCTGCACACGTTCGTCGAGCGTCATCCGCGCCTGCTGGTGCTGACCGGCGCGGGCATCAGCACCGATTCCGGCATTCCAGGCTATCGCGACCGCAACGGCCAATGGATGCGCTCTCCGCCGATCCAGCTCCACGAATTCCTCGGCTCCGATGCCGCGCGGCGGCGCTATTGGGCGCGCAGCATGATCGGCTGGCCCGTCGTCGGCCGCGCGCAGCCGAACGGGTCGCACGTGGCGCTGGCGCGGCTCGGCAGCGCGGGACGGATCGAGCGGCTCGTCACGCAGAACGTCGACGGCCTGCACCAGCGCGCGGGCAGCGGCGACGTGATTGAACTGCACGGCGGAATCGACGGCGTCACGTGCCTCGGCTGCGGCGCGCATCATGCGCGCGCGACGATCCAGGTCATGCTCGAGGCCGACAATCCCGAACTGCTGGGCGCGCAGGCCGAGCCGGCCGCGGATGGCGACGCGCACCTCGAATGGGCCGCGCTCGACACGTTCCGCATTCCGGCGTGCCCCGCGTGCGGCGGGCTGCTGAAGCCGGCGGTCGTGTTCTTCGGCGAAAACGTGCCGCGCGAGCGCGTGGCGCTCGCGTCGCAGGCGCTCGAGGCGGCCGATGCGCTGCTGGTCGTCGGCTCGTCGCTGATGGTGTATTCCGGCTACCGCTTCTGCGTGTGGGCGCAGGCACAGAACAAGCCGGTCGCCGCGCTCAATCTCGGCCATACGCGCGCCGATCCGATGCTGACGCTGAAGGTCGAGGCGCGCTGCGCACCCGCGCTCGACGCGTTGACTGCACGGCTGGGCCTCGCGAACCACGCACCGGAGCAGGCATCGTGACCGACCCGACTTCTTCGCCCGATCCGTCCGCGCGGCTGTCGGCGCCGGCGGCCGAACGCAATCGCGGGCCGATCCTCGACGTCTTGCGCCGCGTGCTGCCGGCGAGCGGCCGCGTGCTCGAAATCGCGAGCGGCACGGGGCAGCACGCGGTCCACTTCGCGCAGGCGCTGCCGGGCCTGCACTGGCAGCCGAGCGATCCCGATGCGCAGGCGCGGCGGTCGATCGCCGCGTGGGTTGCCCATGCCGGCCTTGCCAACCTTGCCGAGCCGCTCGCGTTCGACGTGCGCGACGCGTCGTGGCCGGTCGACACGCTCGATGCCATCGTCTGCATCAACATGATTCACATCTCGCCGTGGGCCTGCACCGACGCGCTGTTCGCGGGTGCGTCGCGCCTGCTGCGGCCGGGCGGCGTGCTATTCCTGTACGGGCCGTATCGTCGCGAGGGCCGGCATACGGCGCCGTCGAACGAAGCGTTCGACCTGCAGCTGCGCGGCCGCGACCCGTCGTGGGGCGTGCGCGATCTCGAGACCGTCGTCGCACTCGGCCTCGATCGCGGGCTCGACTGCATCGAGGTGGTCGAGATGCCGGCGAACAACCTGAGCGTCGTGTTCCGGCGGCTGCCTCACGCGGAGCAATGACAGGCAAGCGCGCATCGCCGCCGGGTTTCCACTATCCTTTCGCCTGTGCGCGCGACCCGGCTCGGGTCGCGCCCCGTTTTTTCCGGAGAATTGACTAATGGGCAAACAAGCAATCGGTGTGATCGGGCTCGCGGTGATGGGCCGCAATCTCGCACTCAATATCGAGAGCCGCGGTTACGCGGTGTCGGTGTACAACCGCAGCCGCGAGAAAACCGACGAACTGATCGCCGAATTCCCCGGCCGCAATCTGGTGCCGACCTATACGCTCGAGGAATTCGTCGCGTCGCTCGAAACGCCGCGCCGGATCCTGATGATGGTGAAGGCCGGCGAAGCGACCGATGCGACGATCGCGTCGCTCAAGCCGCTGCTCGAGAAGGGCGACGTGCTGATCGACGGTGGCAATACGCACTTCACCGACACGATCCGCCGCAACCAGGAGCTCGCGCAATCGGGCCTGCACTTCATCGGCACCGGCGTGTCGGGGGGCGAAGAGGGCGCGCTGCGCGGCCCGTCGATCATGCCCGGCGGCCAGCGTGATGCGTACGACCTCGTCGAGCCGATCCTCAAGCAGATCGCCGCAAAGGCGCCGTCGGACGGCGAGCCGTGCGTCGCGTACATGGGCCCGGACGGTGCGGGCCATTACGTGAAGATGGTCCACAACGGCATCGAATACGGCGACATGCAGCTGATCGCCGAAAGCTATGCGGTGCTGAAGGACGTCGCGGGCCTGACCAACGACGAACTCGGCGCGGTGTACACCGAGTGGAACCAGGGCGAGCTCGACAGCTACCTGATGGAGATCACGTCGAAGATCTTCGGCAAGAAGGACGAGGAAACCGGCAAGCACCTGGTCGACGTGATCCTCGATCGCGCCGCGCAGAAGGGCACCGGCAAGTGGACGAGCCAGAATGCGCTGGATCTCGGCGTGCCGCTGCCGCTGATCACCGAATCGGTGTTCGCGCGCGTGCTGTCGTCGCTGAAGACCGAGCGCGTCGCGGCCAGCAAGGTCCTGGCGGGCCCGGCCGCCGCGCCGTTCGAAGGCGATCGCGCCGCGTTCGTCGAAGCGGTGCGCCGCGCGCTGTACCTGAGCAAGGTGATCTCGTACGCGCAGGGCTTCGCGCAACTGCGCACGGCGTCGGAAGAGTACGGCTGGAACCTCGATCTCGGCACGATCGCGAAGATCTTCCGTGCGGGCTGTATCATCCGCGCGCGTTTCCTGCAGAAGATCACGGACGCGTACGCGAAGGATTCGGCGCTCGCGAACCTGCTGCTCGACCCGTACTTCAAGGACATCGCCGCGAATTACCAGGCATCGCTGCGCGATGTCGTGGTCGCGGCGGTGAAGGCCGGCGTGCCGGTACCGGCGTTCGCGTCGGCGGTCGCGTACTTCGACAGCTACCGCTCCGAGCGGCTGCCCGCGAACCTCGTGCAGGCGCAGCGGGATTTCTTCGGCGCGCACACGTTCGAGCGTACCGACAAGCCGGGCAGCTTCCACGCGAACTGGTCGTAACTGGCTTGCGAGGGCGGCATTGTTGCGAAAATCTATTCTATCGATAGGGTTTTTCGATACCGGATGCCGGGATTGTTGGTTCCTGGGAAATAGTGTTTTCGTCGTTTCATGGTTTTCCCTAGGTGCTGCCGGGACTAAACTCTGTTCCATCGCTGCAGACATGGTGTGTGCGGCGGAGCAAAAAAATCCCGGAGGTAATCATGAAATCGCTGATCGCAACGTTCGCCGCAGCTGCCGTCCTCGCCGTTCCCGCCGTCTCGTTCGCCCAACAGAACGCGCCCGTCACCCGTGCACAGGTCAAGGCCGACCTGGTCGCCGTGCAACAGGCCGGCTACAAGCTGGGCAGCGACCGTACGAACTACCCGGAAGGCATCCAGGCTGCTGAAGCCCGCCTGAACCCGCAACAGAACGTCGCCGCTGCCGACACGACCGGCTACGGCGCGCAACCGGCTGCCGCGCAGGAATCCGGCGCGCCGGCCAAGGCCAAGACCGGCTGGCAAGTCAAGCGTATTGCTGACGACGCCCCGATCTACAAGGGTCGTTAATGGTGCGGCCGCCTCGGCGGCCTGATCCGACCCTGGAAGCACAAACAGCCCGTCGTTCCGTCATGCGGAACGGCGGGCTGTTTTCATTGGCGGCGCGCCTATCCCGCCAGCCGCCAGCCGCCAGTTCAGTGCAGCGGGTGCCGGCGGTGCCCGATATCCCGGACCAGCGCTTCGGCCGGTTCCAGCACCTGCAGCCACGTTTCGTCGTAGCCGCTCAACGTGTCGAGCGCATCGCGCAGCCGCTCGATCGCGAGGATCGGCAGCTCGACGCTGTGGCGCGTGGCGCCCGTCATATGCGCGACGCTCGCCAGCTGGACGAGCGCATCGGCCGCCTCGGCGACGTCGGTCGCGAACAGCAGGTGCCGGTTGAGCAATTCGACCAGGCCGCTGGAACCGGAGAAGTCGTCGGCGTTGAGCTGCACGGAAAGAAACGTCGCGTTGTTCATTGTCATGCTCCTCGTTATCGTTGGATCGCGCAGTGCATCACCGAGTATAGGTGGCGAACGACGGGGAGAATGTGACGGGATCGAGACTGCCCGCAAGGGCGGCGCGGCGAGCGGAAGCGCCGCTAAAGCCCGCCCGCCGGCCCGCGCGGCGCGGCTTGCAGGCCACCGGCACGCTGGCGCGACGCCGCAAGATTGTTGCCGGATCAGGCACCTGACGCGGCCTTGACCGCCACAAATGGTATCTTTGCCGGTCGGGACGACGCGAAAAAGGGGCCGGTGAGCCCATTCGCCCCCACGTCCCGCTGTGGAAACTGACGGCCGCTAGCGCGGTCGTCTACTGGTTGATCCGGCCGTTCGGCCGGACATCGTGCGTCGCGCGCCGGGGGGCGGTGGGCGGCATGCGAGGTCCTG